>VAZQ01000022.1:0-1308 GCA_005883115.1 Alphaproteobacteria bacterium
TCCGGGTTGCGATCGATGACGGTCACGGTTGCGCCCATTCCGGCGCTGATCAGAGCGGCGTGACTGCCCGCGACGCCCCCGCCGAGGATTGCGACGTCCGCCGGCGGAACGCCGGGAACTCCGCCGAGCAGCACACCGCGGCCGCCGTTCCCCTTCTCGAGGCAACGCGCACCGACGTGCGGTGCCATCCGACCCGCAACTTCCGACATTGGCGTGAGCAGCGGCAGGCTGCCCTGCGCTGAGGTAACGGTCTCGTACGCGATTGCAATGACGCCGGAGCCCATGAGATCGGCCGTTTGTTGCGGGTCGGCTGCCAGATGCAGATAGGTGAAAAGCACCTGCCCGGTTTTGAGCTTCTTGCGCTCGGGCGCGAGCGGCTCCTTGACCTTCACGATCAGTTCGCTGCGCGCATAGATCTGATCGGCATCCGGCACGATTTCGGCGCCCACCGAGCGATAATCGGCATCCGTGAGGCCAGCTCCCAATCCGGCGTTCGTTTCAATCAGGAGGTGGTGACCGCTCGTGGTCAGTTCTCGCACAGCCGAAGGCACCAGACCGACCCGATATTCGCTATCCTTGATTTCCTTCGGCACGCCAACGAGCATTTTTGCCATTCCGAATGTCAGCCGCCGTCGTGCTCCGGGAAATCGGAGGCCGGCGTGCAAATTCTACGTATCGAGAGGCTTTGATGCCACAGGGCGCGCTGTCGCCGCGGGCCCCGCGCTCCTTGATTTCCGCCATCGGCTCGCGTTCCTTAATCGTCAGTCAAGCGAGGAGCGCGACGTGAGCGAGGACCCCTATGCTGTCCTGGGCGTCAAGCGGGAGGCGACGCAGGATGAGCTCCGCAAGGCTTACCGTGAGCTGGCAAAAAAGCTGCACCCCGACCTCAATCCCGGCGATCGGCAAGCGGAGGAAAAATTCAAACAGGTCTCTGCGGCCTATGATCTGTTGGGAGATGCCGAGAAGCGCGCGCGCTTCGACAGGGGTGAGATCGACACCGCCGGCCAAGAGCGGCCGCGCGAGCGCTATTATCGCGACTTCCATGGCCCCGGAGCCGAGCAACACAGTTACAGCACCCAGGGCGGCTTCGCTGATTTCATGGAGTCGGAGGACATCCTCAGGGACATATTCGGGCGCGGCGGCGAGGCTCGGATTCGGCTGCGTGGGCAGGACGTCCTTTATCGGCTTCCGGTCGGATTCCTCGAGGCGTTGAACGGCGCAACCAAGCGCATCACGCTGCCCGACGGTGGCACGCTCGATGTGGTCATCCCCGCCGGAACGCGCGACAAGCAGGTTTTAAGGCTACGA
>VAZQ01000022.1:1322-4782 GCA_005883115.1 Alphaproteobacteria bacterium
GAGCGAAGGGTGGGCCGGGACTCGGCGGCGGGCCGCCCGGGGACGCGCTGGTTGAAATCGAAGTAGAGCCGCACAAGTTCTTCACCCGAAAGGGCGACGATATCCACCTCGAATTGCCGATCAGTCTGCCCGAAGCAGCGCTCGGAGCAAAGCTTGACGTTCCAACGCCGACGGGCCCGGTGCGCATGACCGTCCCGAAAGGCGCGAACACGGGCACCGTACTGAGGCTCAGGGGCAAGGGCGCGCTGCGAAGCGATAAGAGCCACGGCGACGAATACGTGACCCTCAAGCTCGTGCTGCCGCCGCAGCTCGATCCGGAGCTCGAGGAATTCGCACGACGCTGGCAAGCGGGGCAAAACCAAAATCCTCGCCGGCATCTGGAGGTTTGAATGATCTCGGCCCAGGAATTTCTGATCCGGACCCGCGTTGAGTACCACGTGCTGGAGACCTGGATCGAAGCCGGCTGGCTTGCTCCGCCGCAGACCGAGCCGGAGCTGATGTTCTCCGATGTCGATCTGGCGCGCGCGCAACTCATCCGCGACCTACGTGAAGACCTCGGCGTCAATGACGAAGGCATCTCGATCATCTTGCATTTGATCGATCAGATGCACGGCTTGCGGCACAGTCTGCAGAGTCTGCTCGAGGAAATGCGGCCCCGCGCAACTCCGGCTGATCAAAGTTGAGACGACGCAGGCACGATCGTTTGAGAACGCATTAAGGGTTAAGGGACTTACAGCGCCTTGACGATCTCTTCCGTCATTTTCTTGGCGTCGCCGAACAGCATCATGGTGTTGTCGCGATAGAACAGCGTGTTGTCGATGCCGGCATAACCGGACGACAGCGAGCGCTTGGAAAACATCACGGTGCCTGCTTTCCACACTTCCAATACCGGCATGCCATAGATCGGCGACGATGGATCCTCCTTCGCCGCCGGATTGGTCACGTCGTTTGCCCCGATTACGAAGGCCACATCGGCCTGGGCGAATTCCGAATTGATGTCTTCGAGCTCGAACACTTCGTCGTAAGGGACGTTCGCTTCGGCGAGGAGCACATTCATGTGACCCGGCATGCGGCCGGCAACCGGATGGATGGCGTATTTGATCTCGACGCCCTCATGCTTGAGCCGGTCGGCCATCTCCCGCAACGCGTGCTGTGCCTGCGCCACCGCCATTCCATAGCCCGGCACAATAATGACCTTGCCGGCGTTCTTGAGCACGAACGCGGCATCCTCGGCAGAGCCCTGCTTCACTGGCCGCTGCTCTTTGCCCGCCGCGGGTCCCGCGACCTCGCCACCGAAGCCGCCGAGGATGACGGAGATGAAGCTGCGGTTCATGCCCTTGCACATAATGTAGGACAGGATCGCGCCCGACGAGCCGACGAGGGCGCCGGTGATGATGAGCGCAGAATTGCCGAGCGTAAAACCAATGCCGGCGGCGGCCCAGCCGGAGTAGGAATTGAGCATCGAGATCACCACCGGCATGTCGGCACCGCCGATCGGGATGATGATCAGCACGCCGAAGGCGAAGGCAGCGAAGGCCAGCAGCCAGAAAGCAGTATGGCTTTCGGCGCGCGCGAAAAAGGCGATGAGCGCCACGATGGCGAGCGCCAGCGCGATGTTGATGGCATGGCGCGCGGGAAGGATGATGGGCGCGCCGCTCATGCGACCGGACAATTTCAGGAACGCAATCACCGAACCGGTGAACGTCACGGCGCCGATGGCAACACCGAGCGACATTTCGATGAGGCTCGATGTAGGGATCGCGCCGACGGTGCCGATGTCGAAGGCGGCAGGCGCATAGAGCGCCCCTGCCGCCACCAGCACCGCTGCCATGCCGACCAAGGAATGAAACGCCGCGACCAATTCCGGCATGGCGGTCATGGGCACGCGGCGCGCGATCACCGCACCGGTGCTGCCGCCGATTGCGAGTCCGAGCACGACGAGCCCCCAGGCGCCAAGGCCAGCGGGAGGATGGGACGCGAGAGTCGTGGCAATCGCAATCGCCATGCCGACCATGGCGAACAGGTTACCGCGCCGGCTGGTCTCGGGACTCGACAACCCGCGCAGCGCAAGAATGAAAAGAATCCCGGCGAGAAGATAAAGCAGCGCCACGAGATCAGCGGACATCGCCATCTCCGACGATCACTTCTTTTTCTTCTGGTACATGCCGAGCATGCGTTGCGTGACCAAGAAGCCGCCGAAGATGTTGACCGACGCGAGGCTGAGCGCGATGAAGCCGAGGACGCGCGCCCAGATAGGGCCTGCGTCATTGCTTACCAGCGCGACGCCGACGCCGAGCAACGCTCCTACGACAATGACGGACGAAATCGCATTCGTTACCGACATCAGTGGCGTGTGCAAGGCTGGCGTCACCGACCACACCACGTAATAGCCGACGAAGATCGCGAGCACGAAGATCGAGAACTGGAACGTGAATGGATCGACCGTCGCGCCGCTGGCGGCGTGCATGGCCCCGCCAGAGGCAGCGGCAATGATGTCGAGCTGCGCAAGCGTGAAGTCGCGCGCCGCGTCTCGAGCCGCATCAATCGCCGCGATGCTGCCAGATAGAACGATCAGCATTGCAATCTCCTTACTCGCAAGCTCCGCGGCTCAATGAGCGATGCCCGCACGCGCCCGGCGCATTTCTGCGCGCGCCGTCACGCTGCACTCTTGGGTGCGAAGCTTGGATGAACGACCGCGCCGTCGTGGGTGAGCACCGTCGCTTTGATGATCTCATCATCCCAATTTATCGCCAACGCCTTCGCGTTCTTGTCCACGAGGATCTCCAAGAAGGCGAAAACGTTCTTGGCGTAAAGGCTCGAAGCGGACGCGGCGATGCGGCTCGGCACGTTGTGATGTCCGACGATCTTGACGCCGCTGCTTTCCACGACTTCGCCCGCCCTGGCGAGCTCGCAATTGCCGCCGCGCTCCACCGCGAGGTCGACGATCACCGCCCCGGCCCGCATGCAGGCAACCATGTCCCTCGAGATGAGCCGCGGCGCCGGTCGGCCTGGGATCAGCGCCGTCGTGATCACGATATCCTGTTTCTTGATGTGCTCGGAAACCAGCGCGGCTTGCTTGGCTTGAAAGCACGTCCATGACCTGTGCGCGGGTAATGCGCGGCAACAGTTCCATCGCGAATGCGATGATCCCGGCGTCGGCCATGGCCTTGAGCGCGGCGTCCTCGCCATAAGGATCCATCATCGCGATCACGAGCGCGCCCTTCTTATAGCGGGCCAGCTCCGATGCGGCGGGCCGGCGCACCTTGAGCACCACGTCGGCATGCTTGACGGCCTCGTTGGTCACGGTTGCACCAGCGGCGACAAATTCGGCATCGGGAATGCCGGATTTCCTTCCGGCGTTGGGCTCGACCGCCACATCGGCGCCGAGCCCTTTCATCTTCTTGACGGTTTCTGGCGTAGCGGCGACCCGGTTTTCGCTCGCGTCGATCTCCCGCGCTAC
>VAZQ01000022.1:4845-10380 GCA_005883115.1 Alphaproteobacteria bacterium
GCGAGTGCGAGCGTGATCAGCGAAATGATGACCATGACGATGCTGGGCATCCGCGCCCCGCTCAAGAAGCCATGGAAGGCGACGATCGTCGCGACTACAAAGATCGCGAATGCAACCAGCCAGTGCCCGGCGACGCCGCCGATCGCCAATCCCAGGACGACGTTGGCGGCGTGAGCGCCGCCGACCACGATCCAATGGACGAAACGGTCGTACATTGTCACGTGCGCGGGGAGATCATTACCCTGCGCCGTCGCGTATTCGACCTGTCCGTGCTCGGCCATCGACTGCTCCACGATTGCGCTCTGTCCGGCAAGCGGGAATTAGCGCAATTGACCCTTCAGGGCAACGGCGCAATGTGCGGACAGCGGGGTTCGACGGCGCATCGAGCGTCGCGTCGCAGCCCCGTTGTTCAACGCTCCAACGGGGACGGGTCGAGCCCGACCGCCGCGAGCGCTGTCGCCTGACGTTGGGCAACGCGGCGGATCGAAAAATCCTCGATAGCTTGGCTGAACAGCTTGTGGAAATTGAGCTCGGCGCGCAGACGCAGAAAGACAGCGCCGAGGCCGATCGCAGCCCGGTCCATGAATACGAATTCGCGCGGCACCGTCACGGGGCCTTTTTTCTTGAGCGCTTGGTGCACGCGAAACGCCTCGCGTCGGCCGTATTCAGACGGTTTCACGCCGTCGGCAAGGCTGCGCACCCGCTCGTCCAGCAACGGCCCATAGATGAAGCGCGCCCAGATATTCAACACATCGATCAATTCCCGATTGAGCTGCTTGAAGCCCCATGTCTCATAGGCGTGTACGATGAGATCGGCGTCTTGTCTGAGCAGGCCGTGGTAAAGATCAACCACGCCGCCGACGAATTTCGGCGCGAAGATGCGAATGCATCCGTAGTCCAAGAGATTGATGCCGCGGGGTCGGCCGCCCGCCTCGAATACGGTGTAATTGCCGAGATGCGGATCCCCGTGGATCACCCCGAAGCGGCTGAATGGCCACCACCACGCCGTAAACATCGCGGTGCCGAGCCGGTTGCGGGTGGCAAGGTCGGCCTTCGTGTGATCGAGCAGACGACGCCCTTCGAGCCAGTCGAGGGTGAGCAGGCGGCCAGTCGAGAGCTCCGTCCACACCTGCGGCACACGGATCTGATCGATGCCGTCGAGCATTCTGCGGTAGAGCATGACGTGCTTGGCTTCGCGCCGATAGTCGAGCTCCTCGCGGATGCGCGCGCCGATTTCCTTGGCGATCTCGGTCGTGTCGATGACCGGATCCATGCGCCGGTGAATTGCGAAAACCAGCTGCAGCTGCCGCAGATCGGCCTCGACCGCCGACTGCATGTCCGGATATTGCAGCTTGCACGCAAGTTCGGCGCCGTCCTGGGCGCGCGCGCGATGCACTTGCCCGAGCGAAGCGGCGGCGGCGGGATGATGCTCGAAACTTGAGAATTTCTTCTGCCAGTCGGTGCCCAGTTCCGCCGCCATGCGGCGCTTGACGAAGGCCCAACCCATGGGCGGGGCCTCGCTTTGCAGCTTGATGAGTTCGGCGGCGTACTCCGGCGGTAGCGCGTCGGGGATGGTGGCCATGAGCTGGGCCACCTTCATTATCGGTCCCTTGAGCCCGCCAAGCGCGGCCGCGAGCTCGAATGCATTCTTGCCGCGATCGAGCGTGATGCCGAACAACCGCGCCCCGGCAATGCGCGCCGCAACCCCGCTCATGTTTGTGCCGACCCGCGCATAGCGGGCAGCGCGGGCGGAGAAACGGTTGGCTTCGCGGTCGATCATGGGCTCGGAAAGTTCTACGAGCCCAACATAGGACGGCTAAGCTGGAAAATCACGAGCTGCGACCTGCTCCGGCGGCTTGCATTCCTTAGCTCAGGTGCTTGGATCGTAGTCAGTCCAGCTTCTCCAGCTCATCGATCATGCGTTGGATGACGCCGAGTCCGCCCTGCCAGAACGCGGGATCTCGGGCGTCAAGACCGAACGGCGCCAGCAGCTCGGAATGGTGTTTAGTGCCTCCGGCCGCGAGCATTTCGAGATAGCGCTCGGCGAAGCCTTCCGCCGCCTTTTCGTAGACGGCGTAAAGCGAGTTCACCAGGCAGTCGCCGAAGGCATAGGCGTAAACGTAGAACGGGGAATGCACAAAGTGCGAAATATAGGCCCAAAACGTTTCGTAGCCGCTCCTAAGCTCGATTGCCTCTCCGAGACTCTCCCGCTGTACCTCGAGCCAAAGCGCGTTGAGACGCTCGACGGTGAGCTCGCCGGCGCGGCGTTCCGTGTGGATGTGGCGCTCGAACGTGTAGAACGCGATCTGCCGCACCACGGTGTTGATCATGTCCTCGACCTTGGCGGCGAGCATGGCCTTGCGCTGCTTGCGGTCGGCCTTGGCGAGGAGCTTCTTGAACGTGAGCATTTCGCCGAAGACGCTCGCGGTCTCGGCAAGCGTGAGCGGAGTGGGGGCCATTAGTGCGCCTTTCGGCGCGGCCAGCACCTGATGAACCCCGTGCCCCAGTTCGTGCGCGAGTGTCATGACATCGCGTGGTCTGCCTTGGTAATTGAGCAGCACGTAGGGGTGCGCCGAAGGGACGGTCGGATGCGAGAACGCGCCGGGCGCCTTGCCTGGTCGCACCGGCGCGTCGATCCAATCGTTCTTGAAGAAGCGCTCCGCAATCGCCGCCATTTTGGGTGAGAACGCGCCATAGGCGTCGAGCACGGTCGCCTGTGCCTCGCTCCAGCCGATGGTGCGGGTCGCAACCTTCGGCAGCGGCGCGTTGCGGTCCCAATGCGGCAGCCGTTTCTTTCCGAACCAGCGCGCCTTGAGCGCGTAATAACGATGCGAGAGCCGCGGATAGGCAGCCCGCACCGCTTGGACCAGGGCCTGCACCACCTCGGGTTCCACCCGATTCGACAGGTGCCGAGCGTCCGCGACGTCAGCAAAACCGCGCCAGCGATCCGAGATCTCCTTGTCCTTCGTGAGAACGTTGGTAATCAGCGCGAAGCTGCGCAGGTTCTGCTTGAAGGTCTTGGCGAGCGCCTCTGAAGCCGCCTTGCGCGTCGCTTTCCTCGGATCCTGCAGCAGATGGAGCGTCGGCTCAAGCGCGAGCACCTTCGAGCCCACCTTGAAGCGTAGGCCGGCGATGGTCTCATCGAACAGACGAGTCCAGGCCGAATACCCGGTCACCGATTTTTCATGAAAGAGCTGCTCGACGCGGTCCTCGAGCTGATAGGGTTTTTCCCTCCGGATGTCTTCGATCCACGGCCGATAATGCACCAGCGCGCCGTGTTGCATCGTGGCCTCGAGCTTGGCGTCATCGAGGCGATTGAGTTCGAGAGTGAAAAACAGGAGGTGCGTCGAGGCGGCGGTGACGCGCTCCTGCACGTCGGCGTAGAATTTGCCGCGCGCGGGATCGGCGGTGTCGCCAGCGTGGACCAGCCCGGCAAAGGACGTGAGCCGCCCAAGAAGGTCATCGAGCGCCTCATAGCGCCTTATTGCCTCGGCCAGCCGCGCTCCACGCTCCGGTCCATCGGCCAACGCTGCGAGCTTGCCTTTATAATCACGCTCAAAGGCGAGACTTTCAGCCGCACCGCGATCGAGATCGCGCTTTATCCGCGGATCATCAAGCCCCGCATAAAGATCGGCCAGGTTCCATTCCGGCAACGAGCCCAGACCGGGCAGGCCAGAACTTTTAGCCGCTCGACGAGCGGGGGCGCGTTTAAGTCGTACCGACATATCAGGTTACGAAGAGGAGCGAGGATCAGGTGCCGACGGCAGGGAGCGGAAAACATGGATATGGTGCGAAACCGCCAAGGGTCAACGGCGATCGAACGGGACCGGAGAGCCTACCGAACAGGGTTTGCGGAGCCTAGCGCGGTTCAGGCCCACCGCCCTCGAGTGAGCGCCGCGCGGCGGTTGCGCACCAGACGTCTCACGCGTTTGCCGTAGTATCGCTGGCCGCAATCCCGCGCATGCGCGGCCCATGAGTTGCAATCCGGTTACACCCTTCGAGAAAAACACTGCAGCTCGGGATGTCAAAAAGTGACAGCGCGCCAAAATCGTCCAAATTCCCGCGCAATGAATTGCTACATGCGCGAATCCAGGCGAGCTTCGCATCTGGATTGCGGCAGGCGGAATCGAAGAGGGCCTCGCTTGGGGGGGCTCTGGAATTGGGAGAATGGCCGAATGAGCGACCCCCGTTATGAGCGCATCTTGGCGAGCACGGCTCTGGCGCTGATCCTTGCAGCACCGATCGGGGCCATTGCGCAAGACGCGGGCGCACCGGCGACAGCCTCGACTGCACTCGCGGAATCCGGCCGGGTGGCAGCACCGAGTGAGCCTGCGGCTAAGGGTGCGGAAGCTGCGGCCGCGGCGGGTGCAGCTGCACTGTCGGTTGCTCCGGCCGCGCCGAGCGAGGCAACATCGGAAACGGGCGAAGCTGCGCCCTCGCCAAAGGGTGCCGCGGCCCCGTCGGCCAACTCCGCCATCGCGAGCGAGCAGACCGGGGCGCCCGATCCGCTGGCAGCGCTTGATCCCGCCGATCGCGCGGTTGCGGAAAAGATCCACGACCTGCTCACGGTCAAGAGCGACAAACTTTTCGCCAATAAACGAGAACGCGCCGTGGTTGAATCGTTCTACCAGGCTCGCCACCTCGCCCCTTTGTGGCTAGATAAGGGCGTCGAGAATGCCCGTGCCCGCGCCGTCATTGCACGGCTCAAGAGCGCCGATACCGACGGGCTCGACATCAACGATTACAACACGCCCACGTTTGCCGGCCTGAGCCCAGACGCCTTGGCCGAGGCGGAGCTCAAGCTCACCCAGGCCGTGCTCACCTATGCCCGCCACCTGCAGGCCGGTCGCTTTCCCTACAGCCGCGTCAGCCTGAATATCGAGCTGCCGCAAGTCCCGCCCGATCCAGCCGAGGTGCTTGCAAAGATCGGCCAAGCCGCCAATGCCGGCGCGGCGCTCGACGATTTCAGCCCCCCGCATGAGGGTTATAGGCAGCTCAAGGCCATGCTCGCGCAGATGCGCGGCAAGGCTGCGCCCGCGAACGAGATCGCCGACGGGCCCTTGCTCAAGCTCAACATGAAGATGCCGATGGAAGACCCGCGCGTGCCGCTGCTGCGGGAAAGGCTCGGGCTCGGCGATGGCGCTTCCGACCTCAAATACGAGCGAACGAGCAGCCGGTCACCGGCAGCCTCGATGCGCGAACGATCAAGGAGCTCAACGGCCCATCGCGCGACAAGCAAATCGAAACCGTCATCTCCAGCATGGAGCGCTGGCGCTGGTATCCGCGCGACCTCGGCGCTTCCTCGGCCATCGTCAATCTGCCGGACTTCTCGCTACGCGTGATGCACAACGGCACTCAGATCTGGAGCACCCGAATCGTCATCGGCAAGCAAGACATGCCGACGCCGTTGCTCAGCGAGACAATGAAGTTCATCACCATCAATCCGACCTGGAACGTGCCGCCCTCGATCGTCAACAATGAATATTTGCCCTGGCTGCAGCGAGACCCGGCGGCGCTCGAGCGGATGGGGCTGCG
>VAZQ01000023.1 GCA_005883115.1 Alphaproteobacteria bacterium
GCGATGCGCAAGATTCCCTCGGCCGCCGCCGTCACATCCATACCGAGCGGGTTTGCCACGCGCTCGGTGAGCGCGCGTTCTGCAGCCTCGATATCGAGCCGCATCTCGCCGCCGAGGAACCGGTCGGCGGCAAGGCGGCCGAGCACGAGGTTGGCATCGGTCACCGTCGGTTCCTTGCCGCCGAGGCCATAGCAGGCGGGGCCCGGCGCCGCGCCCGCGCTTTGCGGCCCAACCCGCAGCCCGCCGTTCTCCACTCGCGCGATCGAGCCCCCGCCGGTGCCAACCTCGAAAATGTCCATCATCGCGATCTGAACTGGCAGCGCCCTCTCGTAGCCGCCGATCAGGGCGGCACCGCTCGTGAGAGCTTCTCCCTTGTGAATGACGCCGGCTTTGGCCGTGGTGCCGCCCATATCGAAGGCGATGGCATTTTTCAGCCCCAGTGCCCGACACAGCGCCTGTGTACCGATGACCCCCGCCGCCGGTCCCGATTCCAGCATGTGCACGCAGTGCCGCTTGGCCTGCTCCGCTTGATAGAGGCCGCCAGTCGACTGCACGATCAAGAACGAGCCGGAAAAACCCTCGCTGCGAATGTAATCATCGATCTCGCGGACGTATCGTCGAACGATCGGTCCGATATAGGCGTTGGCGGCTACTGTCGAACAGCGTTCGAACTCGCGATATTCTTCCGATAGTTCATGCGAGGCGGAGACGAACATGTGCGGGTGGTTTCGCTCCAGGATCGCCTTCGCTCGCGCCTCATGCTCATGCCGCGCGAAGCAGTTGAGAAACAGGATTGCGGTTGCCTCGACACCGAGCCGCTCCAGCATGCGTCCCAACGCATCAATCTCCGCATCGTCGAGCGGCGTTTCGATCTCGCCGTCGGAGAGCACGCGCTCTTTGACCTCGAAGCGCAGCGCCCGCTCCACCAGCGGCTCGTGTTTGCGGAAGAACAGATTGTACGCATCCGGCCGGTTGATGCGGCCGATCTCGTAGATGTCGCGGAATCCCTCAGTCACCAGGAGCGCGGTCTTGGCGCCCGTGCGCTCCAGGATGGTATTGATGGCGATCGTGGAGCCATGCAGAAACAGCCCGGCGGATTTGTAAGAGCTACCCGCTTTAACCACGCCGGCATTGATCCCCTCGACCAGCCGGTGCGGCGTCGATAGCGCTTTGCCGAAGCTCAGGTTGCCGGTCCGATCATCGAACACGGCAATGTCCGTGAAAGTCCCGCCGATATCGGCGGCAAGGCGAAGGCGTGAGCCGTTCCTTGTTTCTGCAGTGCGTCGCGTCATGCTTTACTCGGGGCCGGGGTCAGGTTCGAACACTCGCCTTGCATTTTATAGGGCTATCGACGGGCCGGTTGGCGCGTAGCGCGGGTTCCGGAGGGAAACTGGGTGGATAATTAGCCCCCATCCTCGGCCGCCCTCTCCCTAGGGTCCCCATATCGAGCAGCTAACCGTCTGATTCTAAACATGCTTCGAGAACAGAAAAAAATTTTCCGGAAGGCTGGAACGAATGGATCGTCTCGGCGTTGGCGGCGTCAGGTGGTGGTCTGACCTGGATCACCGAGGGGTATAAGCACATGGCCGGATCCACCGGTCGGAGGGTCGTCCGTAAAAGGTCTAGGCACCTCGCGCGCCAAAGGGCTCGGGTGGCGGGCGTGATCGGCGTGCGCCACCAGCCCGCACGGTGGAGGGCTCTGCGTATCGCTCCCCTCGCCACTTCCCGTCGGCGGCCTTTCGGTTTACCCGTCCTAAGCTCACCGCAGCGTCGGCCTGTCGCCGTGACGGCGGCGCTGCGCTCGTAACGTCGTGCCGGTTCATCCGAGCCGGGAGGAAACCATGCAACCGAACAAAGAGCCGGTCGGCGAACTCAAGACCAATGGTCCGTCTCCAGGCGCGGTAGCTGCGGAAGCGCCCGATCGTCATGTCGACGGCGGCGCATCCCCTGAGCTTTACGAGTTGTTGAACGCGCTGCAGTCGATGCGCGTGGGCGACTTCTCGGTTCGCTTGTCCGGCGGTCAGATCGACGTCTTGGGCAAGATTGCCGACACTTTCAACGAGATCATCGCGGCCAACGAGCGCATGGCGCAACAGCTCGAGCGGGTCGGTCAGGTCGTGGGCCGCGAAGGAAAGACGCGCCAGCGGGTGAAGTTCCCCCTATCCCATGGCGCCTGGGGCGAGATGGAAAGCTCGGTCAACACGCTGATCGATGATCTGCTTTGGCCAACGACGGAAGTGACTCGCGCCATCTCCGCCGTCGCCAAAGGTGATTTGCTGCAAACCGTGCGGCTCGACGTCGACGGGCGGCCGCTGCAGGGCGAGTTCCTGCGCGCGGCAAACATCGTCAACACCATGATCAAGCAGCTCAGCGTGTTCACCTCCGAGGTGACGCGCGTGGCGCGCGAGGTCGGCACCGAAGGCAAGCTCGGCGGTCAGGCGCAAGTGCGCGAGGTGACCGGCGTCTGGAAAGACCTGACCGAGAGCGTCAATTCGATGGCCTCGAATCTCACCGCGCAGGTCCGCAACATCGCAGACGTCACCATCGCGGTCGCCATGGGCGATCTTTCGAAGAAGATCACGGTCGACGTGCGTGGCGAGATTTTACAGCTCAAGGAAGCCATCAATACGATGGTCGATCAACTGCGCTCGTTCGCGTCGGAGGTCACGCGCGTGGCGCGCGAGGTCGGCACCGAAGGCCGTCTCGGCGGTCAGGCCATCGTGCCGGGCGTTGCCGGCACCTGGAAGGATTTGACCGATTCGGTGAACGCCATGTGCGGCAACCTCACCGACCAGGTGCGCAACATCGCCCAGGTGACGACAGCGGTGGCGCGCGGCGATCTCTCGCGCAAGATCACCGTCGACGTGAAAGGCGAAATTCTCGAGCTCAAGAACACCATCAACACCATGGTGGATCAGCTCAACGCCTTTGCCTCGGAAGTCACGCGCGTGGCGCGCGAAGTCGGGACCGAAGGCAAGCTCGGCGGCCAGGCGCAAGTGCCGGGCGTCGCCGGCACATGGAAGGACCTGACCGACAACGTCAATTTCATGGCCTCCAACCTGACCGCGCAGGTCCGCAACATCGCCGACGTGGCGACCGCGATTGCCGGCGGCGACCTCTCCAAGAAGATCACCGTCAATGTGAGCGGTGAAATCCTGCAGCTCAAGGAGACCATCAACACGATGGTCGACCAACTCAATGCGTTTGCCGGCGAGGTGACGCGCGTCGCGCGCGAGGTCGGCACAGAAGGACGCCTCGGCGGACAGGCAAACGTGCTCGGTGTCGCTGGCACCTGGAAAGACTTGACGGACAGCGTCAACTCAATGGCCTCGAACTTGACCGCACAGGTCCGCAACATTGCCGACGTGGCGACCGCCATCGCCAGCGGCGACCTTTCCAAGAAGATCACCGTCGACGTGCGCGGCGAAATTCTCGAGCTCAAGGACACCATCAACACCATGGTGGACCAGCTCAACGCCTTTGCCGGCGAGGTGACGCGCGTGGCGCGCGAGGTCGGCACCGAAGGCAAGCTCGGCGGCCAGGCGATGGTGCGCGGGGTCGCCGGCACCTGGAAGGACTTGACGGACAGCGTCAACTCGATGGCCTCAAACCTGACCGGACAGGTCCGCAACATCGCCGAGGTGGCGACCGCGATCGCCGGCGGCGACCTGTCCCGCAAAATAACGGTCGACGTGCGCGGCGAGATCCTTCAGCTCAAAGAGACGCTCAACACGATGGTCGACCAGCTCAACCGCTTCGCCGGCGAGGTCACCCGTGTGGCGCGCGAGGTCGGCACCGAGGGCCGTCTCGGCGGTCAGGCCAACGTGCCCGGCGTGGCGGGCACCTGGAAAGACTTGACCGACAGCGTGAACTCGATGGCGGGCAATCTCACCGCACAGGTGCGCAACATCGCCGAAGTGACGACCGCGGTGGCGCGCGGCGATCTCTCGCGCAAGATCACCGTCGACGTGAAAGGCGAAATTCTCGAGCTCAAGAACACCATCAACACGATGGTGGATCAGCTCAACGCTTTTGCCTCGGAAGTGACGCGCGTGGCGCGCGAGGTCGGCACGGAAGGCAAGCTCGGCGGCCAGGCGCAAGTGTCGGGCGTCGCCGGCACGTGGAAGGACCTGACCGACAACGTCAATTTCATGGCCTCCAACCTAACCGCGCAGGTCCGCAACATCGCCGAGGTCGCCACCGCAATCGCCGGCGGCGACCTTTCGAAAAAGATCACCGTGGACGTGCGCGGCGAGATCCTGCTGCTCAAGGAAACGCTCAATACGATGGTCGAGCAGCTGCGCTCATTCGCGGCCGAAGTCACGCGCGTGGCGCGCGAGGTCGGCACCGAAGGCAAGCTCGGCGGCCAAGCCGTGGTGCCGGGCGTCGGGGGAACGTGGAAGGATTTGACGGACAACGTCAATCTACTTGCCGCCAACCTCACGACGCAGGTTCGCAACATCGCCGAAGTGACAACGGCGGTGGCGCGCGGCGACCTTTCCCGCAAGATTACCGTCGACGTAAAAGGCGAGATTCTTGAGCTCAAGAACACCATCAATACGATGGTGGACCAGCTCAACGGCTTTGCCTCGGAGGTGACGCGCGTGGCGCGCGAAGTCGGCACCGAAGGCAAGCTCGGCGGTCAGGCGCAGGTGCCGGGCGTCGCCGGGACTTGGAAGGACTTGACCGACACCGTGAACGTGATGGCGGCCAATCTGACCGAGCAGGTGCGCGGCATCGTCAAGGTCGTGACCGCCGTGGCCAACGGCGATCTGAAGCAGAATCTGACGGTCAAGTCGAAGGGCGAGGTGGCGGCGCTCGCCGAGACCATCAACAACATGACCGAGACGCTGGCGACCTTTGCCGACCAGGTCACCACCGTCGCGCGTGAG
>VAZQ01000024.1 GCA_005883115.1 Alphaproteobacteria bacterium
TTCGAGGCGCTCGCGCGGCTCGGCCCCACCATCCACCACCGCCGCTCTTTCGCCCCGGTCGCCGCCGCTTATGGCGACGTCGTCACCGCCGATCTGGCGACCGGTGAGATCGAGGAAGGTGCGCTGCCTCTTTGAGCCACGCCCGCCTTACCTCTGCCGGGCGCCTAAAGTAACGTCCGGCTGATGCTTTACGTTTCCATCTTTGTCGAGCTGTTGCGCTCGCGTCCGTCACTGGCCGTCTGGCTCGCGGCGCTGGCGCAGGCGCTGTTGTGGCTGCTGGTCCCCGCCCTGTTTTATGCGGGCCCGCCGGGCGACGTGCCCGATGTGCTCGCCGTCGGGCATGAATTCCAACTCGGCACGTATCTCGGTCCTCCGCTCGCCTTCTGGCTTGCCGAACTCGCCTTCGATCTCGCCGGCCGCAGCATGATCGGCGTCTACCTGCTTTCGCAGATCTGCGTGATCGTGACCTATTGGGCAGTCTTTGCACTCGCGCGCTCGATCGTCGGTGCGCAGCACGCGGCGCTCGCGGTCTTGTTGATGGTGGGCATTGCCGCCTTCACGGTGCCGACGCCGGACTTCGGGCCGGTCGTCCTCACCATGCCGCTGTGGGCGATCATCCTGCTGCATTACTGGCGCGCCGTGGGCGAGGGCCGGCGGGGCTATTGGCTGCCGCTGGCCATCGAGATCGGGCTGCTTTTGCTCACGACCTATGTCGGGTTGATCCTAGTCGGCTTGCTCGTACTGTTCACGGTTGCAAACCGCCACGCGCGTGCGGCGCTCAAGTCTTATGACCCGCTGATCAGCGGGCTTGTGATTGCAATGGTCATCGGGCCGCACCTCGTCTGGGTCGCGGATTGGGGAGAGGGTTTGGGGCCGATGCTGTTGCGCCTGCGCAGGCCGGAGGCCGTGGCCGGCAACTTCATCGCCTGGGCCCGACAAATCGCGCTGATCTTCGCGGCGCACGCCGGTCTCATCGTGCTGGTTGCGCTGGTGGCGGGATGGCCATGGCCGCGGCATGACCCCGCGCCGGTGATTGTGCGGCCGGCGGTCGATCCTCTCGCCCGGCAGTTCGTCTACTTTTTCGCGCTGGCGCCGGCCTTCGCCGGAACGTTCATGGCCGTGCTCATTGGAGGATCGATGCCGGTCGGCGGCATCGCGCCCCTGGTCATCCTATCCGGCCTTCTCGTTATCGTGGTCGCAGGCGATGGCATCGAGTTCAGCCGTCAGCACGTCGTCATTGCCGCCTGGTTCGGCCTGCTGATCATTCCCCCTATCATGACGATCGCCGCGCTTGTCGTCCTGCCGTGGCTTAACATCGACCTGAAAGTGACGTATCCGGCTCAGGCGATGGCACGTTTCTTTTCCGAAAGCTTCGAGCGGCGCACCAACGCGCCGCTTCGCATCGTCACAGGCGACCCGCGCACTGCAGCGCTCATTGCGCTCGGCGCGCCGAGTCGCCCGAGCGTTTTCCTCAGCGCAACTCCCGAGCGTTCGCCGTGGGTGAAGCCCGATGCCATCAGGACCGAGGGTGCCATTGTCGTTTGGCCGACGACCGATACCGCGGGGACACCGCCGGCCGAGATCAAGGAGCACTTCCCGGAGCTCGTGCCAGAGGTTCCGCGGGCATTCGAACGTTCGGTGCAAGGCCGGCTGCCGCTTCTGCGAATCGGTTGGGGAGTGATTCGTCCGCAGGGCCAGGCGGTACCCTCAGCCGCAGCCGGCGAGCAGAAGCCGTGAGCGCGTGGGTGTCCTACGCTACCCACTCCGAGCCTCCTCTTCAGTACAGATTCCAGTATTGAGGTCGGTAGATCGTCTGCCTCGGTGGGGGCGATGCAGCCGACTCGTCCGCGGGGTCGGGCGCATTAGCCCATGTCGTGATCGCCAGGACGGTCAGCGCGAGCGCAAGCGCCATTCCGAAGGCAGATGCGAGCGTCTCTCGTTTGCGTGCCATGTCCACCTCCTTGCCGTAGATGGATGTCGCTAGGCCGCACTCTAGAAGAGCGATCGGCAATGATATGTGAGCCGCGTCACATTCACTCGAAAACATAAGGCCTGCGCGGACCGGAGCCGAAAGGACGCAACTATGATCATTGATAGCCGTCGTCTTCGCGTACTTTGCCGCGGAAGAGCCCATCGACGAACAGGATGTGGCAAAAAATAATCGATGACAGCACCAGCGTGCCATGCTGGGGCTGCCGCCAAGATCAACGCCTTGGGCCGCAATCTCTCGCCAGTGGACAAATCGTCGATGCCTGCGGCTTCGGCTGGGTTTGCGGCCGCTTCCTCGCTACTCTGATGCGGCTTCGAACCTGCTTTGTCGGGCTTAGTCCCTGCGGATCGGGTGAGCGCTCGACGGGCCGGAAAGTTAAATGACTGATGCAACAAAGGCTGTACGCGAGCGATCACCTCTCGATCGCTATTTCGGCTTGCGCGAGAGCGGCAGCGACGTGCGCACCGAATTCATCGCTGGCGTCACGACCTTCCTCACCATGGTCTATATCGTGTTTGTCAACCCGCAAATCCTTTCCAATGCCGGGATGGACAAAGGCGCGGTGTTCGTGGCGACCTGCATCGCGGCTGCCGTCTCGACGCTGGTGATGGCGTTCTACGCCAATTATCCGATTGCGCTCGCGCCGGGCATGGGGCTCAATGCGTTCTTCGCCTTCACCGTGGTGCTCGAGCACAAATACAGCTGGCAGCAGGCGCTCGCCGGCGTGTTCTGTTCCGGGGCGATCTTCTTCCTGATCTCGATCTTCAACATCCGTGAATACATCATCAATTCAATCCCCAAGAATCTCAAACTGGCGATCTCCGCCGGCGTCGGGCTCTTTCTTGGCATCATCGCGCTCGAGGAAGCCAAGATCGTGGTGGCAAATCCGGCGACGCTGGTGACGCTCGGCGATCTCAAACAATGGCCGGCGATCCTCTGCCTCTTAGGCTTCACCGTGATCGTTGCGCTTAACTACCGCAGGATCATCGGCGCCACTCTGATCGGGATCCTCGTGGTGACGCTCTTCGGGCTACCACTGGGACTTGCCGAGTTCGCTGGAGTCATGTCGACGCCGCCTTCGCTGGCGCCGACTTTTCTCCAACTCGACTTTTCCCGCATCTTGGAACTGACCTTCATCATCATCGTATTCAGCTTTCTGATGGTCGACGTCTTCGACAATGCCGGGACGCTGATCGGCGTCGCCCACCGCGCCGGACTCCTCGATGCGCAGGACAATTTGCCGCGCATGAAGCAGGCGCTGCTCGCCGACAGTTTCGCCGCCATGTTCGGCGCTTTGATCGGTACATCGACGACAACGAGCTACATCGAGAGCGCGGCCGGCGTTTCTGCGGGCGGCCGCACCGGCCTGACCGCCGTGTGTTCGTCGCGCTATTCTTTCTCCTGGCTCTGTTCTTTTCTCCGCTTGCCGGAATGATTCCGGCCTACGCCTCGGCGGCGGCGCTGCTCTATGTGGCGTGCGTAATGACGCGCGGGCTTGCTGAGATCGAATGGGAGGACATCACGGAATATGCGCCGGCAGTGGTGGCTGCCGTTACCATGCCGCTCACCTATTCGATCGCTACCGGCATCGGGCTCGGCTTCATTACGTACGCCTTGGCCAAGCTGATCGCCGGCAAATTCGGCGAGGCGAAACCGACCGTGGTGATCCTGGCCGTGATCTTCGCGATAAAATTCGCTCTACCTGGATGAGTCGAAGCGTAATCGCTGGGCCGATCTAATCGATCACAGCCACCGCGTTGATCTCGACCAGACACCGGGGATCCGTGGCAAGCCGCACCACCTGTACCGTGGTTGTGGCGGGCTTGGCCTCCCGGAAATATTCGCCCCAGACCCGGTTGAGCGCATCTTGGTCCGAGAGGTCGGTGACGAAGCGGTCGGCAGTGACGACGTCGCCAAAGGTCGCCCCCACCGCCTCGAGGCCACGCTTTAAATTCTCGAGCGCGGCGCGCGCCTGCCCCTCCATCTCGCGCGGCATCGCGTCAAACTCCTCGGGCCGGTGCGGGTGGTGGTGATAGACAGGCGCCGCGGTGACCCCGGCGAGATAGATGGTCGTGCCGCCCTTGACTTTGATCGCGGGCGCATAAGGCATCCACATGTCTGGTGCGTCGGGCCAGTGTACGTGCTCGATGGTCTTTGTCATGCCGCGCTCCCGTCGCTGGTTGCGGAGCGATTCGCCGCTAGTGCTTTCTTGATTGCCCGAAAATCTCGCCACGCCAGTCGCTTCTGCAATGGCTGGCGCAGGAGATAAGCGGGATGCAGCGTCGCTATCGCGCGGATCTCGCGCGTGCCGGTGTGAAATGGAAACCACCGCCCGCGGGTCTTGATGATACCGTCTTTGCTGTTGAGCAGCGTCTGAGTCGACGGATTGCCGAGACAGACCAAGATGTCGGGATCAGCGAGTTCGATCTGGCGCAGTGTGAACGGGAGACAGATCGCCGACTCCTGCGGCGTCGGCGTGCGATTGCCCGGCGGACGCCACGGCACGATGTTGGCGATATAGGCCGAGCTGCGGTCAAGACCGATTGCCGCCATCATACGGTCGAGCAGTTTGCCCGAGCGGCCGACGAACGGCAGTCCCTCGACATCCTCGTCGCGTCCGGGCGCCTCGCCCACGAACATCACGCGGGCTCGCGGATTGCCATCGGCGAACACGAGCTGGGTCGCCGTGGTGCGCAACGCGCAACCTTCGAAGCGCTCGAGGATTGCACGCAACTCCTCGAGCGTGGCGGCACGTTTCGCCGCCTCGCGGGCCGCTACGACGGCCGCCTCGGGCGATGGCGGAGGCGCGATGCGGCCCTTAAGCTCGCGTTCTCGAGGGGGAAACGGGCGGGCGGGGGCGCGCTCCTCGGCTCTTGGCGCGCCGTCGTCGGCGCGCACAGCCAGCGCGGCTGTTGCGTCATCCCCGGCGAACCGATTGGTCGGCTTCTCCTCGAGAAGCGCGTCGACGCCCGCCTCCCGATAGAAGGCGAGAAGCTCGCGAGCGGCTTGGTGGCGCGGCGTGGTCAATCCCTGCTCCTGGTATCGGCCCAAGCCGACGACGGCAGCAACAATGCCTCCTGTGCGGCTCCAGTAAAAGGGGTAGACCAGCAAGCGTTCGTTGTTACAGTC
>VAZQ01000025.1 GCA_005883115.1 Alphaproteobacteria bacterium
AGCGCGATCCTGCGCAAGGTGAATTACGATCCGCAATCGAGCTTCGAACCGATCTGTTATCTCGTGACGACGCCGCAGATCATCGCCGTCAACGGCGCCTCGCCCTATCGCACGCTTGCCGAGCTCGTGGAGGCGGCGCGGAAGAAGCCGGGTGAGCTCTCGATCGCCAGCGTCGGCCCCAACACGACCCAGCACATCGGGATCGAGCGTTTCAAGCGGCTTGCGCATGCCAACCTGACCTACATCCCCTATCCGGGCGGCGCGCCGACGGTCAGCGCGCTGCTCGGGGCGCACGTGGCCTCCGCCGTGCTGAATTGGTCGGAAATCGGCGAGCAATTGATCGCGGGCAAGGCGCGCGCGCTCGCGACCATGGCGCTCAAGCGGATCGAGCCGCTGCCCGATCTGCCCACGGTTGCGGAATCCGGCTATCCCGATTTCGAAACCGACGTGTGGTTCGGCCTGGTGGCGCCCGCAAAGACGCCGAAAGAAACGATTGCGCAACTCATCGACTGGTTCAGCGCGGCGCTTCTTGCCCCGGAGGTCAAGTCGAAGCTCACCGCGCAGGCGCTATATCCCAACCCGAAATGCGGCGCCGAATTCGAGGCCCATATTGCCCGGCAGTCCGATCTTTATACGCGACTGATCGGCGAGCTGAACATCAAGCCGGAATAACCTTGGCCTGAGCAAGCACAACCGGATTGCCGATCTGTGGACGGCGCGCGCTTTGCGGGTCATTTCTCGCCGGCCGGGACGGTCCAGCGCATATACACCCGAGCGAATCCCTTTTCCACGACGCGATGTGTTTCGATAAATTCCATGTGGGCGTACATCGACAAATTCTCGGTCATTGCCGCGTTGGTGTAGAGCCGGATCGCCGGCAAGTGGCGGCGCTTGGCCTCGTCCGCGGCATGAGCCATGAGCTTGCAGCCCAGGCCTCTACCCTGCCGCGCCGGGTCAACCGCGATGTTGTCGACGAAGTAGGCGTCCGTTTCAGCCCAGGCGACCATATAGCCGTCGACCACTCCCGCCGTCTCCACCACCAGCACATGATCGGCAGCGATATGCCCGGCAAAGTCGGCCACCATCGGCGCCGGCTCGCGCCCCATGCGGGAGACGTATTTGGCGTAGGCGGCACGCGCGATTGCGCCGATGCGTGCGGCGTCATCTGCGGTAGCTCTGCGGATCAGTGTCGCCATCATGCTTGGTCAATCGCCATGGCGCACAATAGTCAGACTGACCGCCCATGGCACCGCGAAACCGGCGTTTGCAACCGCAGAACCGAGGAAAACCGCGACAAACGGGAATTGAAATTGCGCCGATAATCCCGTCCAATTGCCGCCCCGGGGTTGGTGCCGCCGTGGCGGCGCCAGCTGGGGCAAAAGCAAGGAGCCGCGGCGCGGGTCTGCAAGCGGCCGAACAGAGGAGCGTCCATGGCGTCGGTTGCGATCCGCGACGTCCGAAAGGCTTTTGGGGCGACCGAGGTCATCCACGGCGTCGACGTGAACATCGGCGACGGCGAATTCGTCGTGCTGGTGGGCCCCTCCGGCTGCGGCAAGTCGACACTGTTGCGCATGATCGCCGGGCTCGAGAACATCACGTCGGGCGAGATCCGCATCGGCGAGCGGGTGGTCAATCGCGTGCCGCCGAAAGCGCGCGACATCGCCATGGTGTTCCAGAACTACGCGCTCTATCCGCACATGACGGTGGCCGCCAATATGGGCTTCTCGCTCATGCTGCGCGGCGCGCCGAAAAAGGAGATCGAGCAGCGCGTGAATGGGGCCGCCGATATTCTAGGCCTTCGTCCGCTGCTCGGCCGTTATCCGCGCCAGCTCTCCGGCGGCCAGCGCCAGCGCGTCGCCATGGGCCGCGCCATCGTGCGCGACCCGCAGGTGTTCTTGTTCGACGAGCCGTTGTCCAATCTCGACGCGAAGCTTCGGGTCGCCATGCGCACCGAGATCAAGGAATTGCATCAGCGCCTGAAGACCACGACGATCTACGTCACCCACGACCAGATCGAGGCAATGACCCTTGCCGACCGGATCGTCGTCATGCATGACGGGCTGGTGGAGCAGATCGGCGCGCCGCTCGAGCTTTACGATCGTCCCCGCAACCTCTTCGTCGCCGGCTTCATCGGCTCGCCAGCGATGAATTTCCTCAAGGGAACGATCCGCAGGAATGGCGCCCTGCAATTCGAGGCCGCGAGCGGCGTTCGCTTACCTCTAGTGGCGGCGCCGACCGGCAGTGACGGACGCCCGGTGATCTATGGGATCAGGCCCGAGCATTTCGTCATCGCCGAGGATGGCGGTGAAGCCGAGGTGCTGGTCGTCGAGCCGACCGGCTCCGAGCTGCAGGTCGTCGCCAAGATTGGCCACGAGGATATCATCGCGGTTTTCCGCGAACGCCACGACTTCAAACCGGGCGATAAGATCCGGCTCAAACCCGATCCCCGATTGGCGCACCTGTTCGATGCGCCAACCGGGCAACGTCTCACCGCCTCATGAGGGAGGAAAGCATCATGACCACATTCACTCGCCGCACCTTCGTGCAAAGCACGCTCGCAACCGGCGCGCTCGCCGGTTCGGGATTGCTTGAATGGGCGAAGGCCTGGGCGCAGGCCGCGCCATGGAAACCCGAAAAGGGCGCGCAACTCTCGTTGTTGCGCTGGAAGTATTTCGTGCAATCCGAGGACGACGCGTTCATGGCGCTGCTCGACGCCTTCACCAAGGCGACCGGCGTGAAGGTCACGGTCACGCGCGAGTCCTTCGAGGACATACCGCCAAAGGCGTCAGTGGCAGCGAACACCAACGCCGGGCCGGATCTGTTCTGGGGTTTACAATCACTGCCGCATCTGTTTCCGCAGAAATGCGTCGACGTCACTGACGTGGCAGACTATCTCGGCAAAAAATACGGCGGCTGGGTGCCGAGCGCGGTGACCTACGGCAAGAGCGGCAGCAAATGGATCGACATCCCCGTCTGCGTCAGCGGCAACATGATGAACTACCGCATCTCGGCGCTGAAGAAGGCAGGGCTTACCAAGTTTCCAGCTACGACGGATGAGTTCCTGGAATACGCCAAAGCGACCAAGCGCAACAACACGCCGGGCGGTATGGCGCTCGGTCACGCTACCGGCGACGCCAATTGCTGGGTGTACTGGTGCTTGTGGGCGCACGGCGGCAATCTCGTCGACAAGAACGATAAGGTGATCCTCAACTCGCCGGAGACCGTGAAGGCGCTCGAATACGCCAAGCAGCTCTACGACAATATGATCCCCGGCGTAGCCTCGTGGAACGATGCCTTCAACAACAAGGCGTTCCTCGCCGGCGAGATTTCGTGGACCAACAACGGCATCTCGATCTATGCCGCGGCCAAGCGCGATCCCACCAAGAAGGATATCGCCGAGGACATGGACCACGCGCTATGGCCGGTCGGTCCGATCGGCAAGCCGACCGAGTTTCACGTCTGCTTCCCGATGCTGGCGATGACCTACACGAAATATCCGCAGGCCTCCAAGGCGCTGATGGCGTTCCTGCTCGAAGCGGACAACTACAACAAATGGCTGGAGGGCTCGGTCGGCTATCTTACCCACCCGCTCAACGCCTACGACAACAACCCGGTGTGGACGTCCGATCCCAAGAACACGATTTTCCGCGAAGCGGCCAAGCGCACGTTGACCGTGGGCGGGCTCGGGTCGGTGGGCGAAAAGGCTGCCGCGGCGCTGGCCGATTTCATCGTGGTGGACATGTTCGCCAATGTCTGCACCGGGCGTGAGGATCCTAAGGCCGCGATCAAAATCGCCGAGCGCCAGGCGACGCGGCTCTACCGGTGAGGTTTGAAGGAAAGGCATCAGGATCGGCGGTCAAGCAGCTAACGTTCGGTAGTGTCTCCGTTTGAGTGGAACACTACCGACGGCCGCAAACTCCGTTCATTCCCGCGAAAAGCGGGAATCCAGGAGCGAAAAACTGGGTCCTGCTTTTCGCGCGGACGAGCGGGAGAAAGAGTCTGCGCCGCCGAAGCCTGACCCGTGATGCAGGTGACCGATGGCCGATCTTGCTCTCAAACACCCGATCGCGGCGCGGCCGATCCACGACGTGAGCGCGTGGGATCGGCTCAAGGTGAACCGCAACTGGATCGCCCTGTGGTTCATGCTGCCGGCGGCGGCGTTTTTGCTGCTGTTTCTCGCCTATCCGCTGGGACTGGGCGTGTGGCTCTCGTTCACCGATGCGCGGATTGGCCGGCTCGGAGAATTCATAGGGCTCGAGAACTACGAGTGGCTGTGGGACGATTCGGTGTTCTGGCTCTCGGTCTTCAACACGTTGCTCTATACCGGCGTCGCCAGCGTGTTCAAATTCGCGATCGGCCTCTATCTCGCGCTCCTGCTCAACAACAACATGCCGTTCAAGGCGATGATCCGCGCGCTCGTGCTCATTCCATTCATCGTGCCGACCGTGCTCTCGGCGATCGCCTTCTGGTGGATCTTCGACAGTCAGTTCTCGATCGTGTCCTGGTCGCTGCGCAAGATCGGGCTGATCGCGAGCAATATCGATTTCCTCGGAGATACCTGGAACGCGCGCTGGTCGGTGATTTTCGCCAATATCTGGCGCGGGGTGCCATTCATCGCCATCACGCTGCTCGCGGGCTTGCAGACCGTGTCGCCTTCGCTCTATGAGGCCGCAACCATCGACGGCGCAACGCCGTGGCAAAGGTTTCGCTACGTCACCTACCCGTTGCTCACGCCCATCATCGCGGTGGTGATGACGTTTTCGGTGCTGTTCACCTTCACCGATTTCCAGCTCATCTGGGTGCTCACGCGCGGCGGCCCCGCGAACGCCACGCATCTGATGGCGACGCTCGGGTACCAGCGCGCCATCGGCGGCGGCTATCTCGGCGAGGGGGCAGCCATCGCCACCGCCATGATCCCGTTCCTGCTCGCCGCCATCCTGATCTCGTGGTTCGGGCTGCAGCGCCGCAAATGGCAGCACGGAGAGAGTAATGACTGAGAGCGCCCATCATGAGGCTACGCTTGTCGTGATTGGTCCACCGCGCGCGCGACGATCTCGGCGCGCACCCTCTCCCCATTGGGGAGAGGGCTGGGGTGAGGGGGGTTCGAAATCTATCGATAGACCTTAACCCCTCACCCCACC
>VAZQ01000709.1:0-1241 GCA_005883115.1 Alphaproteobacteria bacterium
GCCCGAAACCTTTGTAGCCGCCGAACGGCAGCAAGGCGCCGCGTCGTGCCGCCGTTGGATCCCTGGTCGGCTCGCCCCCAGGGCCGAGCGCGACGCCTTCGGGAAGTAACTCTCCAAGCCGTTCGCGTAGCATCACCTCGGTCATCATGTAAGCCGAAGTACCCATATCGAGCATGATCGGCCCGCGCGACGACGGAACCGCGATCGCAATCGGGTTGGTGCCGAGCACCGGCCGTATGCCGCCGGGCGGGGCCACCAGCCGCGAGCTGGCCGCAGTGTGGATCGCGACGAGGCCGTGTTTGGCGATCATCTCAACATAGTATGCGCCGCGCCCACTCATCCAGGCGTCGGTCACCGAAACGAGCGCAATGCCGTGGGACGCAGTTTTCTTGATCGTCGCTTGCGCCGCGTGAAACAGCGCAAGCATGCCGACATTGTTGCCGCCGTCAAAAGCAAGCGAAACCTCGGTCTCTCGCAACACCTTCATGGATCGGCGCGGCAACCGGAAGTGTTCGCTCTCGAACAGGTTGAGGATCTTGGCCAGACCCGAATATTCATAGCCGCACATGGCGGCATCAATCACGTGATCGGCAATAATGCGTGCCTCATCGTTATGATATCCGATGCCGCGTAACGCGCCTTCCGCCAGATCGCGTGCGTCCGCGACGCTTAGGCGGAGACGGCCGAGAGTCATGATGATTGCTCCAGCTATCAGCTTCGCCCAGAAGTAGTCTGTCCCGCATTACACGCGCGTGTGATCAGGCCATTCAGTCCCGTGTCAGCTTTCGTCGCTAGTATCGCCCGCTCAAGGACATCGCTTTTAGGAGGAGACGGTACCATGCTTCGAAAAACGTTTATTGCGATTGCCGCCACGGCCGCAATCGGTGCCGCAGTCGCTCTTGCCCCAGCTGTTGCATCGGCTCGTGCTGGTGGCGGTGGTGGTGGTGGACATGGCGGGGGCGGACACGGTGGGGGTGGACATGGCGGTGCTATGGCCGGTGGCCACGGCATGGGTGGCGGGCACGGCTTTGGTGGAGGCTTTCACGGCGGGATGGGTGGAGGTGTCCGTGGCGCGATGATCGGTGGAGGCTTCCGTGGTGCGGCCATAGGTGGAGGCTTGCGCAGCGCTGGTGGGTTCGTCGGGTCCCGCAGCTTCGCCGTCCGGTCATCAGTTGCACCACGCTTCAATCGGGTTGCGTTCGCTCGCTTCAATCGGTTCGGTCATCGCCCGTTCGCCTTCG
>VAZQ01000709.1:1357-2607 GCA_005883115.1 Alphaproteobacteria bacterium
TGTGACTCCGACTACGGCTACTATGGATATTACTAAGGCAGGCGTGAATCTGACCTCGGGCCAGGGCGAGCGTTTGCAGGGCGGCCGCGCTGAAACTGCGCCTGCTGGCTGACGCACGCCCGACTCGATTCAGGCCTGAGACGCCAAGGTAGCGAGATCGGCGGGGATACGAGTCGCGCCTGAGCATCGTAGCGAACTGAACAGCCTCCGGCCAACGCGGGCACGTGCATGCCGAGGAGATCGACATGATCCAGGTTCGCCGGACTGCCGAGCAGGATCCTCTCATTTTCGAGGTGGTCGTCCGCGAAGGAAAGGGTGAGACTCGTCACCAGGTCACCATGTCGCGAGACACATGCGAAAGGCTGACCTCGGGCAAGCATACGCCGGAGCGTTGTCTCGAGGCGGCCTTCAAGTTCTTGCTCGACCGGGAGCCAAAGGAGTCAATCCTCCGACGCTTCGACGTCACGGCAATCGCGCGGTATTTCCCCGAGTTCGAGCAGGAGATTCCACGTTACCTTTCGCAGTCCGACTGATGAGCATTGCTGGTGCTGCCGGTAAGGATTGAACTTACGACCTCCCCCTTACCAAGGGGGTGCTCTACCACTGAGCTACGGCAGCGCCGGGCGGATTGCGAAAATAGCGATTGAAACGAGCGCGCCGATCCTTGCCACAAGGCCAAAAATGGCGCAAGCGCGCGCCGTTCAACCGGCGATCACTGTGAGGGTCTTCCGACACCTCTCGCCGGCTCCTAATATTGTTCCCATGAGCGGTGGTCACAAGCATGCAGAGAAGCTGCGACGAGAGCGGCGTCTGAGCGCGGCCTTGCGAGAAAACCTCAAGCGACGCAAGGCGCAGGCGAAAAGCCGTGCCGCGCCGTCCCAGCCGGCAGGCGCCACGCCTCACGATTCCGCCGGAATTGCCGGCAAGAATAGTCACGAGCGCTAGACGCGCCGTGCGGCCCAAACCTCGCCAGGAGGGGCCGCCTTTTCGGGCGCCTTTTCGGATCAAGGGGAGCGGCATGGATCGCATTCGCATTCACGGCGGCCAAAGGCTCAATGGAACGATACCGATCTCCGGTGCGAAGAACGCCACCTTGCCGTTGATGATCGCGAGCCTGCTCACCGACAAGACACTCATTCTCGACAATGTCCCGCGCCTCGCCGACGTCAATCTGCTCCAGCGCATCCTGGGCAATCACGGCGTCGACATCATGGTCAACGGCAAGCGCGGCGGGGAAACGCAATACGACG
>VAZQ01000026.1 GCA_005883115.1 Alphaproteobacteria bacterium
ACGCAGCTGCAAACGGCCGTGCCGCTGAACGAAAGCCCTCAACAATCGCCAACGCGCGCGTCATGGAAAACTCACGCGCCTGCGGGTCGAAGGCCTTGGGCGCTCCCCGCATCATGTAGCCGTGCTGCACGCCCGGGAAGATGTGCAGCTCCACATTGGTCTTTTTTGATGCCAGAGCACGATAAGCGCTCAACACCTCGTCCGGCGCACGATGGTCGCGATCGCCCCACAAGATGCAAACCGGCTCGGAGACATCCTCGATTTCGTGCAGGTAATCGAGCATCTGCGTACCGTGGCAGGAAATGCCGGCAGCGTAGCCGAGGCGTTTCGGCCCGAGGACGGCATAAGGCCCTCCGTAGCAGAAGCCCATCGCCACGGCGCTTCCGTTGAACTCTGGCAAGTCGCGGAGTTGCGTCAGAGTATCGGCCATGTCGGCCTCGCCTTGCTTGATCTTCTCGAGCCGCGGCTGCGAACGCTGCTGGGCGCGGCCATCGTCATGGGAGAGCGGGCCCGGAACGGTGCGCCAGAACAGGTCCGGCGCCGCAGCGATAAGGCCGTGTGCGGCGAACTCATCGGCAATCGCCACGATATCCGCATCGACGCCGTGAACCGCAGAAGCAAGCACAACTGCCGGAACCCGCGTGCCGATCTCGGGAACGTTCAGATAGCAATCGAACGCGCCACCTTCGCTCGAGCGCACTTTGATCGAGGTGCCAGGCATCACATCCCTCCTTTTGCTGCAGCAGGACTACTTTCTGGCCAATCGCGTCATTCTGTCGGTCAATATGCGTTCAGCTTCTTCCGCAATCCGGCTGACGATCTCGGCAGCTGGCGCGATGTCGTGAACGAGGCCGGCATCTTGACCCATCGACAGGATCGCCTCGTCGACGTCGCCATTCTTGCGCGCCGTCTGCAATGCTGCCCTGGCCTCGGCCCGGTGTTGGCGCAATGCCCATTCCCGCCCTGCCCATCGCTCGATGAACCGGTTGCGCCGCGAACGTGACATCGCCCCGGGCCACACCAATCCCGCCGCGATGTCCGGTATTTCCGAGAGAAGCGTGTCGTGCCCGTCGCTCTCCAGGATCGCCTGTTTGAAATTGGGATGCAGCGACGACTCGCGGCTGGCCAGGAACCGGGTTCCGAGCAGCACGCCGTCGGCACCGAGCATGATTGCCGCCGCCAGTCCGCGCCCATCGGCAATTCCCCCTGCGGCGAGCACCGGAACGGAAGCGACGGCGTCCACCACCATAGGTACGAGTGTCATGGTCGTTTGCCAGCCGACATGGCCACCGCCTTCCGTTCCTTGGGCGATGATCACGTCAGCCCCGGCCTGCGCAGCTCTCACTGCCTCGGCTACGCCGCCAGCCATGAACGTGACCTTGCATCCTGCGGCATGGGCGCGCTCCACATACGGGGTCACGGCCTGCTCCGGCGACGGCCAGGCGAAGGCGATCACGGAGGGCCGGAGCGCGAGCGCCGATGCGAAAGAATCTTCCTCGATGTCGAACAAGAGGAAGTTCAAAGCAAATGGCCGATTAGTAACCTTGCGGATCGCCGCCGTCCCGGCATGAACCTGCTCCGGCGTCAGGTAATGACAGCCCATGGCGCCCAGACCGCCCGCACCGGACACGGCTGCCACGAGTTCCGGAGCGTAGACCGATCCCATGCCGCCAAGCGCGATGGGATGATCTATTTGTAAGACGTCACAAACCGGCGTTCGGATCATGATTTCGCTCTTCGGCTCCGAGCATTCCAGGAGTGCGCCCGCGGATCAACGGCCGGATGCCCGACCTTGAGCCCGGGTCTGACAACGGGGCAGGATGATGCGCGTCCAATTGTCCGAAGGGAGAAGCAGCGCAACCCTGTCAGAGTCACCTCACCGGCTTTTCCGCGGCCGGCGCCCACAGCCAGCAAGGGAAATTGGGCTGCACGTTCCCCGTGTCCGATCCGGACACTGCAGTGGGCGAAAAGTCGGAGAGTCGACAGAGCGGGCGAGTGCGCACCACCCCGCCGGAACTGGAATAAGCCGAGCCTGTTGGTTGTTCGCTCGTCACTGTTTGCTGAAGCGGATACCTTGCGGCGCTGCATGGCGGGACAAGGCGCGCCGCTTTGGTCCCAAGCCGCGGTGTTGGGAGCACGTTCATGGCTACCGAGCAATCCAAGCCGAAAGGACCCGATCTCGTGCGCGGCGTGCCGCTCGACACCCTTGGCGACGGGGCCATGGTGGGCGGGCACGTGGGCGAGGAAGCCGTGCTGCTCGCGCGCCGCGGGGATGAATTCTTCGCGATCGGCGCCACCTGCTCGCATTACGGCGGGCCGCTCGCGGAGGGGTTGATGGTCGGCGACACGGTGCGATGTCCCTGGCACCATGCCTGCTTCAGCCTGCGCACGGGCGAGGCGATCGGCGCACCCGCCTTCAACCCGATGTCGTGCTGGCGCGTAGAAAAGCACAACGACACCGTGTTCGTGCGCGACAAGATCGAGCCGGGCGGCACGCGCAAGGCTAAACGTCCGAGCGCAAAGCCCGAGCGGGTGGTGATCGTGGGTGGTGGCGCTGCCGGATTTGCCGCGGCGGAGATGCTGCGGCGGGAAGGATTTGCCGGCGACGTGACGCTTATTTCCGCGGATGATGCGGCCCCCTACGACCGGCCCAATTGCTCGAAGGATTATCTCGCGGGAAACGCGCCGGAAGACTGGATGCCGCTGCGCCCGGCCGAGTTCTACAAGGACCAATCGATCAAGCTCGAGCTTCGCAGCGAGGTCGCCGCCATCGACGCGAAGGCGTGGCAGGTGACGCTCGCGAACGGGCAAAGCATGCCGTTCGACAAGCTGTTGCTCGCAACCGGCGCCGAACCGGTTCGCCTCGACATTCCCGGCGCCGATCAGCCGCACGTGCACGTGCTGCGTTCGCTGACCGATTCGCGTGCGATCATCGCTAAAGCAGAAACGGCGCGCCGCGCGGTGGTGCTCGGCGCAAGTTTCATCGGACTGGAGGTCGCTGCCGCGTTGCGGACGCGCAAGATCGAAGTTCACGTGGTGGCGCCGGATCGCCGTCCTTTGGAGCGCGTGCTGGGGCCTGAATTCGGCGAGTTCATCCGTGCCATGCACGAGGAACATGGCGTCACGTTCCATCTCGAGGAAACCGCAACCGCGATCGAGGGCGCAAACGTCAAGCTCAAGGGCGGCACCACCTTGCCCGCAGACCTCGTGGTGGTCGGCATCGGGGTGCGGCCGCGAGTTCAACTGGCCGAGCGCGCCGGCCTGAAGACCGACCGCGGCGTGGCAGTGAACGAATATCTCGAGACCAGCGCGCCCGGCATCTTTGCCGCGGGCGATATCGCGCGCTGGCCCGACGCCCATAGCCGCCAGCAGCTGCGGATCGAGCACTGGGTCGTGGCCGAACGGCAGGGCCAGACCGCGGCGTGCAACATGCTCGGACAGAGGCAACGGTTTTCCGATGTTCCGTTCTTCTGGAGCCAGCATTATGACGTTCCGATCAATTACATCGGACACGCGGAAAAGTGGGATGCGCTCGACATCGAAGGCAGTATCGACAAGCGGGACTGCCTGGTGCGCTACCGCCATGACGGGAAGGTGCTGGCGGTGGCCTCGATCTTCCGCGATGTCGACAATCTCAAGCAAGAAGCGGCGATGGAGCGCGTTGCACCGGCCGCCTGATCGCGCTCAAGCCAGCCGCTGGGCTCACTGGCGCGAAAAGCAGTACGGCCTGCCCATGTTCACATACCGCGAGTTACAGTGGCATGTGCGTCGACCGCTGAACGCGAAATGCCATATTGCTTGTTGCATTTTGCAATGCTGCCGCATCGCAAAGCCGATATGTCAAGGAGGAGCATGGCTCGTCCGTTATTTTTCGGGCAAGCTTGGTGCCAAATGACAATCGAGCTGGGGTCGGTGAGAGCACCAACTCGGCGGAAATCGAAAGCAGGGGATCGGAGGATCCGGCGATAGAACTCGGAATGGCTCGCTGTCACCTCGAACCCAGAACGGGAACTTAGATGAGCGCGGGCGCTGCATCGCCCTCAGTGCGGCCAGGGGATCCCTGCTCGTTCGTGATCTTCGGCGCTTCGGGCGATCTCACTCGCCGGCTGTTGATTCCGGCGCTCTACAATCTTGGAGCCGGCGGGCTTTTGCCCGATGCGTTTGCGGTGATCGGCGTTGCGCGCAAGGACTTCTCGAATGATGCCTTTCGCGCCCACTTGGACAAAGGGCTGCGCGAGTTTGCGACGCGCCAGGTGGATGAGCGTGTTGTCCTGCGTCACATATCTGCAGGGCGACTTCGAGGATCCCAAAACGTACGAACGGCTGCGCGATCAGCTCGAGCGCGTCGAACAAGCGCGCCCCACGCGCGGCAATCGCTTGTTCTATATCGCCACGCCGCCCGCGGCGTTCGCGCCGATAGGCTGCCAATTGGGGCGAACCGGCCTGATGCGCGAGGAGAACGGGGCGTGGCGGCGCGTCATCATCGAAAAGCCGTTCGGCACCGATTTGGCATCCGCCCGCGCACTCAATCACAAACTGCTCGACGTGCTCGACGAGCATCAAATCTACCGGATCGATCATTACCTCGGTAAGGAAACGGTTCAGAATATTCTCGTGCTGCGCTTCGCCAACGGCCTCTTTGAGCCGATCTGGAACCGCGATCATATCGACCACGTGCAAATCACCGTGGCGGAAAGCCAGACGGTGGGACAGCGCGGCCGGTTTTACGATACGACCGGCGCGTTGCGCGACATGGTACCCAACCATCTGTTCCAGCTGCTGTCGCTGGTAGCCATGGAACCACCGGCGCGCTTCGAAGGGAGCGCGGTCAGGGCCGAGAAAGCCGAGCTGCTCGAGGCCGCCCAGGTGCAGAACACAGCCGACGCGCTGCGCAACTCGGTGCGCGCGCAATACCAGGCAGGGTATATCGCCAATAACAAAGTAGAAGATTATCGCAAGACCGCGGATATCGATCCTGCAAGCGTCACCGAGACTTACGTCGCGCTCAAGCTGATGATCGACAACTGGCGTTGGGCTGGCGTGCCGTTCTACCTGCGCACTGGGAAAGCGCTGCGATCGCAGCTCACCGAAGTGGCGATCAACTTCAAACAGGCGCCCTTCGCGATGTTCCGCGATACCCCGATCGATAGGCTCGCGCGAAATTTTCTGGTCCTCGGCATTCAGCCGGACGAATGCATTAGCTTACGATTCAATGCCAAGGTGCCGGGCCCATCGGTGACCATTACAGGCGTTGGCATGACATTCGATTATGAAGATTATTTTGAAGCTGCACGAAGCACCGGTTACGAGACGCTGATCTACGACTGTATGATTGGTGACGCCACGCTGTTCCAGCGCGCTGATGGCATCGAGGCAGGTTGGCGCATCGTGCAGCCCTTTATTGATGCCTGGCGCAACGCAGGCGCAAAGGAGCTGGCGGCGTACAAGGCCGGCAGCGAAGGTCCGGAAGAGGCCGAGCACCTGCTGGTCCGTGACGGGCGCCGCTGGCGTGCGATCCGGGGGTGAGGATGGCCTCGGATGGGCGTCCCCAAATCATTGTCGCCGAGGATGCCGAGGCGCTTGCCGGAATCGCTGCAGAACGGCTCTTAGCCCGCGTTACACCCGTCACGGAGCGGGCCGCGGTCTGCTTGACCGGCGGCTCGAGTCCCGAAGGACTTTACCAGCGTCTGGCGCGCGAGCCGTATCGCAGCAAATTGCCCTGGGGTCGGGTGCACTGGTTCATGGGCGACGACCGCTTCGTGCCAGGGGACCACACCCACAGCAATATGGGCATGGCGCGACGGCTCTTCCTCGATCGCGTGAGCGTTCCGGCCGGCAACATTCACCCAATCCCCACGGATGCAGATAGCCCACACGTGGCGGCACGCCACTACGAGGCGGAGCTCAAGCGCTTCTATGGGCGCGACCGATTCGATCCGGCGCATCCGCTGTTCGATCTCGTTCTGATGGGGCTTGCCAGCGACGGACATACGGCTTCGCTGTTTCCGGACAGTCCGGCGCTCGACGAGGCAGAACGCTGGGTCGTCGGTATCGAGCGAGCGGGACTCGCTCCTTTCGTCCCGCGCGTCACACTCACCTTCCCCGCATTGGCATCGACCAGGGAGATGCTGTTCCTCGTCACCGGCGGAGACAAGCACGACATCCTCATGCGTGTTCGTTCCGGTGAGGACCTTCCGGCCACGCGGGCGCGCGCACAGGGCGACCTGGTGTGGCTTGTCGACCGTGCCACTGGGCTGGAGGACACCGATGCAGCCCGCCATGCCACTGGATGATCCGTCCGTCGTCGTCGTCATGGGAGTTTCAGGCTCCGGCAAGAGCACCATTGCCGCGATGCTCGCCCATCGCCTGCATTGGATTTATGAGGAGGGCGACTGGTTCCATCCGCCCTCGAATGTCGAAAAGATGCACGGTGGGGAGCCGCTCACCGACGAGGACCGCTGGCCGTGGCTGCATGGCATTGCGGCCTGGATTGACGCCACACGGCGCGCCGGCAATCACGGCGTCGTCGCCTGCTCTGCGCTCAAACGGGCCTACCGCGACATTCTCATCGGCGCGCGGCGCGATGTCCGGCTCGTCTATCTCAGAGGTGAACGGGATGTGATCGCGCGCCGGCTATCCGCACGCGACGGTCACTTTATGCCGCCGTCGCTGCTCGATAGCCAATTTGCCGCGCTCGAAGAACCGCAAGCGGACGAGCACCCAATCATGGTT
>VAZQ01000028.1 GCA_005883115.1 Alphaproteobacteria bacterium
GGTGAGCACCATCTGACCCAACACCGAGAGCAGAATGCCGAGGCAGAACACCTGCAGCGAATGCTGGCCGCAGCGGATGAACAATTGCGCAAGCGGACGGCGCAGGATTTGCGCATTGCGGCCGACGACATGGGCAGCCGTGACCGCCAGCGCCAGGAAACTGATGAGGCGCAGCGGGGCCAGATTGCTTTTGTCTTGCACGTATGGCGAGAGCTCCTGGAACAGCAAGGCCGGAAATGACTCGTTCACGCTGTGGATCGTCCATGACACGCTGAGGACGGCGACAACGGCGACGATTGCGATGGCAGGCGGCACGAGCCACGCGCCAAGCAGTGGCAACGGTTGCTGGCTGTAGGGCGCGTATCCGGCGGTCGCGCCGATCACGAAGAGAAATTGCCAGGCGAGGGGGTTGAAGTACCAGCTCTCGTCGTCGGGATAGCTGTGTGGCTGCCAGCCGAACCGCCACGTCAGCAGATAGATGGCCGCGGAGACAATGAGCGGCAGCAGCAGCGAGCGGCGCAGCAGCAGCAAGACCACCGGAAAGATGCCCAGGAAGATCATGTAGATCGGCAGGATGTCGAGGAACTGCGGCTGATACTGCAGCAACAGTGCCTTGATGATCGCCACTTGCGGCTCGTCGATGAAATTGTCGATGCCAAAATCTTCGCTGTAGGTCTGGTTTTGCACCGTCAGCGTCGCGTAACAGATCGCGGCCGCAAACAGAACGAATGTGAAGATGTGCGCGACATAGAGCTGCCACACCCGGCGATAGATGTGGCCGGCGGCAGCGATCGGCCCTTGCCGCTCGAGCGCCTTTCCATAGACGGTCGCGGCGGCAAAGCCGGATATGAAGACGAAGACCTCGGCCGCATCGGAGAACGCGATCGAGTGCAGCGTCATATACGACAGGACATTGTTCGGGATGTGGTCGATGAAAATGAAAAGGAGCGACAGACCGCGAAAGAGATCAAGGCGCAAATCGCGCCCGGCGCGCTGCTCAGGCGCGGCGCCGTAGAGCGAGGCCTTCGTACGCGCAAACATGACGACGCGGCGAGCGATGCGAATTGATCGAGCGGCGCGGCTATCGGCGCGCGGCGCTCGCGTTTGCGCATCGCGCCAGGAATGCCATCGCAGTCAGGCGCGCCTCGTGCAGGTCGGACCTTGGTCCATCCTGTGCGAGAGACCCGTCATCGCCCACGGTGAACCGGTAGGTCTCGTAGGTCTGCCGGT
>VAZQ01000027.1 GCA_005883115.1 Alphaproteobacteria bacterium
GGCGCGGCCAACCGCGACCCCAGCCAGTTTCCCGATCCCGACCGGCTCGACATCCGCCGGCACCCGAATCGCCATCTGGCCTTTGGCCTCGGCATCCACACCTGCGCCGGAAATTCGCTGGCGCGCATGGAGGCGCAGGTTGCCATTGGCAAGCTGGTGACGCGTTTCAAGACGATCGAACGCGTCGGAGACTTTGTCCGCGGCGGCCGGGCACGCTTCCGCGGTTTCTTGCACTACCGCGTTGCCGTCCGGTGATATGCAGAACAGACGGCTCCGCAGGTAAACCGTGCGCCCAGCCGCGCATCGGAGCGTGCCGTAGATTCCATGGGGCGGTGAGCGTGCATGCGATAGGTTCGGGTAAGCCCACTCGAACCATCGGAGAGGTCAGATGCAAGCATCCACCCTATGCACGCCCACCAAGGATCATATTGGCACGATTTTCGTGGCGATCGAACTGAGTCAACGCAGCTGGCTGGTGACGATCCATGCCCCCGACAGGGACCGCATGTCGCGGCACAAGCTCGCCGGCGGCGATCATATTGGTTTGCTGGCGCTGATCGGGAAGGTGCGGATGCGGGCCGAGCAGAAGCTGGGCGCTGCGCCGGCGGTGGTGAGCTGCTATGAGGCGGGCTACGACGGTTTTTGGCTGCATCGCTGCCTCACGGCGGCGGGGATCACGAACTTTGTTTTCGACCCGGCCAGTATTGCGGTGGACCAACGGGCGCGGCGGACGAAGACCGATCGGATCGACGGCGAGCTGGCGATCCGCACGCTGATGGCGCACTGGCGCGGCGAACCGCGAGTGGTGCGGAGTGTGCACGTGCCGAGCGCGGAGCAGGAAGACGCCCGTCGGCAGACGCGCGAACGCCAGCGGCTGATCACGGAGCAGACTGCCCACACCAACCGGATGAAAGCGCTGCTGCGACTGATCGGGATGCCGGTGGGCAACCCGCGCCGGCGCGATTGGCTGATTTGGCTCGAGAGGCAGCGGGATTGGCAAGGCCAGCCGGTACCGCCGCAGCTGATGGCCGAACTTAAACACGAGCACGCGCGGCTGATGCTGCTGCGCGATCAGATTGAGGTGCTCTCGGAAGCGGCTGCGGGCGTTGAACTCTCAGCGGCTGCGGCGCAGATGACGCAACGCTGCGCTCTCTTGCGCCGGCTCAAGGGGGTGGGCCCGGTTTTCGCCGCAACGCTGACGAACGAGGTCTTCTACAAGGATTTCCGCAATCGACGGGAGGTCGCGGGCTATATTGGGCTCGCCCCCAGCCCATGGCGCAGCGGCGGGACCGATCGCGAGCAAGGCATCAGCAAGTCAGGCAATCCGCGCGCCCGCCACAAAGCGATCGAGCTCGCCTGGCTTTGGTTGCAGCATCAACCGGAGAGCGCACTCAGCCGCTGGTTCCTCGAGCGCACGCTCAACGCCAGCAAGCGGTTCAGGCGCATTGCGATCGTCGCCCTTGCGCGCAAGCTGATCGTGGCGCTGTGGCGCTATCTCACCGCCGGGCTGGTGCCGCAAGGCGCCATGTTCAACATGTGTAACGGCTAACAACGGGCGCGCCGCGTCGCATCGCAACGCGGTCAGCGCGGGATGGATGATGACCGTGCCACCCTTGGGCCAGACAATAGCCGTCGTCGTAGATGGGTCTCATCCTCGTGGCTTCCTCGCCGCAAGCATGCGGAATATGGGCTACGGACCGAGTGGTCCGACCGGATATGAGGTGATGCTGTGAGTTGCAGCAATTGCCGGAAGCCAGTCCTTGCGCACATCGACCGCGGCGCCCTCGCGCTGCGCTACGCATGGCTCCGCGCGCCGCCGCCGCTCCACCAGGCACAACCCAAACCCGGGCCGTCAAAGCTTGACGCGTCGCCCCATATGAGGGTGGGCAAAATCGCTCGCCGTAGCCTGATCGCGTGGGCACGGCGCGC
>VAZQ01000029.1:0-4129 GCA_005883115.1 Alphaproteobacteria bacterium
ATGAACCGGATCTGCCGCTCGTCGAGCAGGCGGCGATCGCTGTCGTCCGGAGCGATCACGACGAACCTCGCCCGGTCGAAGGCGATGTGGCGTTCGATCAGGGGCAAGGTGCCCTTGCCGATGGAGCCGAAGCCGATCATCACGATCGGCCCGTCGAAACGGGCATGGAGCGGCCCGCCGTCGGTCGAGGGGATGGTAGCGTTCACTTCGGTCACTCCTGAGCAAGAGGTCACATGCGATCACGCCGCGTGTGGCGCGAGACTATTGTCGCCTCGGCCGGCCGTTCCTCACGGGCGGTAACCATCTCAGACCAACCCTTTCTGTTCGTCATTCCGGCCGAGCCGCGGCAGCGGCGAGAGCCGGAATCCATAACCACCGCCAGTGGCTATGGATTCCGGGCTCGCGGGCTTCGCCCGCGCCCCGGAATGACGAGTCAGAATTTACGCGGGTCGGTTTCAGATCTCCGTCCGTTTCCGCTAGATGTGGTAGGTCTTCAGCGGCGGGAAGCCGTTGAACGCCACCGAGGCGTAGGTGGCGGTATAGGCGCCGGTGCCCTCGATCAGCAGCTTGTCGCCGATCTCGAGGCTGATTGGCAAAGCGTAGGGTTCTCTTTCGTACATGACGTCGGCCGAATCGCAGGTCGGTCCCGCGATCACGCACGGGGCGAGGTCGTCGCCATCACGCGGCGTGCGGATCGGATAGCGGATCGATTCGTCCATGGTCTCGGCGAGGCCGCCGAATTTGCCGATGTCGAGATAGACCCAGCGCACGTCGTCGTTCTCGTTCTTCTTGGAGACCAGCACGACCTCGGCCTCGATGACGCCAGCATTGCCGATCATGCCGCGGCCCGGCTCGATGATTGTCTCCGGGATCCGATTGCCGAAGTGCCGCCGCAGCGCACGGAAGATCGCCGAACCATAGGTCTTCACGGTCGGCACGTTCTTGAGATAACGGGTCGGAAATCCGCCGCCGAGATTGACCATAACAAGGTTGATGCCGCGCTCGCCGCATTCGCGAAAGACCGCGGCCACCGAGGCGAGCGCGCGGTCCCAGGCTTGCGGGTTGCGCTGCTGAGAGCCCACGTGGAAAGAGACACCGCAGGCGGTGAGCCCGAGGCGGTGAGCATGCTCCAGCACGTCGGGCGCCATGGCAGGCTCGCAGCCGCACTTGCGCGACAGTGGCCATTCCGCCCCGACGCAGTCGGAAAGGATGCGGCAGAAGACCCGCGCGCCCGGAGCTGCGCGGGCGATCTTCTCCACCTCAGCGATGCAATCGACCGCGTAAAGGCGCACGCCGAGCGCGTAAGCTCGCGCCACGTCGCGTTCTTTCTTGATCGTATTGCCGAAGGAGATGCGGTCCGCCGTCGCCCCGGCGGCGAGCGCCATCTCGATCTCGGTGACGGAGGCGGCATCGAAGCTCGAGCCTAGCGCGGCGAGCAGCGCCAGCACCTCAGGCGCCGGATTGGCCTTCACCGCGTAGAACACTTTCGTATCCGGTAATGCCTTCGCGAAGGCGAGATAGTTTTCACGCACCACGTCGAGATCGACGACGAGGCAAGGGCCGTCCTCGGCCCGCTTACGAAGGAACTGGCGGATGCGCGCGGTCATGGGCGCTCTCCCCAAAGCTGGCAGGCGGCGAACCGCCTGGTGATGCGGGTTGTGAACTCGTCGCCCGGTGCGCGATGGGGACGCACTGGCGAACGTGGGTTCTTCACCCGCTGTGCTGCCTTGGATTGGAATGGGGAGATCCCATTCCGCACGGCCGGCAATGATGAACAAGCCTCTTCGGTAGCCACGCCGGCGGTGGAAGGCCGGCAGAGACCAAGGAAGCCCGGTCCGTCGTTGCTTTAAGCCGCGTCCCCCGTTGAGCGCGGGGTGTGCCGGTTTCGCCTCCGGCTGCCGGTCAAGTGGATTCGGAGCTCAGGCGATCGCAGACTCAACGTTGCGATCTTGCTCCGGGCGGCTGTCCGGCCTCTTGTCCGGATGCCCACCGACCGACACACGGCCACAGGCACGTGCGAAATTGGGCAAGTGCGCACATAAGCGATGTGCGCGCGCTTGACAAGAATTTTTTTCAGGTTGCCGCCTCTGGTGGCAACTCGGCGAGCCGATGCACGCGCTCGCCCAGTCGAGCCGTCGCTCAGCCGCGGGTGGTGAACGGCTCGACGCGACGGGCGTTGCGAATGAAGGCCACCATGACCGCGATGCCGCAGACGAAGAAGAGGCCCTGCATTATGTGCACGCCGTACGGGCCTAAATCCAAATAGCTGGCGACCGCCCAACCGCCGGCGAAGGCGGCGCCGAACACCTCGGCGCCGATCAGAATCGCCGCGCTGAGCACGGTCAGCACGTTCTGCCAGGCGAGCCGGCGCCCGCCGGTGGGGCTTGTTGGGCGGTTCATGCGAGAGCTCCTCTCGGCGGGCAATCTGTGCAAAGGGCTTACCCGAATCAAGTCCCGGTCGTCGCAAGCCAAGCCACAAAATCGCCTTGTTGTGGACGCGGCCTGCCGGCGCCCGCGCTCGTCAGGCGGCGTCGCGCGCCTTGGCGCGCATGAGGCCGGCCTCCGCCAGCGCGGTGCGGATGCGCTCGATCTCAGCATCGGCGAGCTTGACCAGCGGCGGCCGCACGACCGCCCGCGGCAGGCGCCCGAGCAGCACCAGCGCCTCCTTCATGCGGTTGTGCATGTCCGACCAGGGCAGCGCCTCCTTCATGCGGTTGTGCATGTCCGACCAGGGATCGGCGTAGAAGGCCCGCGCCAGCGGATAGATGCGATCGTTAAGGCGACGTGCCTCGGTCAAGTCGTTCGCCTTGACCGCTTGGAACAGCTGCGCCTGCAAGTCCGGGATCACGCTGCCGCTGCCGGAGAGGAGCCCGTTGCAGCCGAGCACGAGCGAACTCAGCAGCCAAGCGCTATGGGTGCTGAGCACGTTTACCGGGCGGGGCAGGTTTTGCAGGGTGCGAATGTGCATCTCATGCTGCGCCACGTTGCCCGCCCAGTCTTTGATGGCGCGGATGCTCGCCACCTCGTCGGCCATCTTGAGGAGCGTGTCGATCGGGTAACCCTGGCCGGTGGCGAGCGGGTACTGAAACACGATGAGGGGTAGATCGGTCGCGTCGGCGATCCGTTTGAAATGCGCGAGCGCCATCTGCGGCGATTGACCGAGGGTGAACGGCCCCGGCGGGAAGATCAGCAGCGCCGAGGCGCCGCCCTCAGCCGCCATGCGGGCGATCCGCGCCGCCTCGATGCTGCCGTCCGCCCACACCCCGTTGACCAGCGGCAAGCGCTCGCCGATTTCGTCCTGGGCGATGGCGAGCACGCGCCGCTGCTCCTCGAAGGTCAAGGAGGCGACCTCGGTCGAATGCGCGTTGATGGTGATGGCGGAGATCCCCTTGGTCGCCGCGACGTCGCGCAGATGGGCGCGGAAGCTCTTTTCATCGATGGAAAGATCATCGTTGAACGGCAGCAGCACGGCCGGAATGACGCCGTGGGGCACGTAGCGGGCGTGACGGGGCATGGGTTAACTCCTCGGCTGTCACCTACGCCAAGACGGACCTATAGCATGTGGGCCCGACCCAAGTCCCACGGTAGGGGGCTTGCCTTGATGTACGCGCAGGGTTGGGCGTAACCTCGCCGGTGCAAAGCTGGGAGATTGCCATGAACGGCTGTCGTCGCGTCCTGCGGAATTTGTGGCTGGTGATGGCGCTCATCCCGCTGCCGGCGTGGGGTGGTGCGGCTTTCATTTATGTCACCAACAGCGCCGGCGACAGCATTCACGTCATCGATCCTGCGACTAACAACGTCGTGCAGGAAATCAAGGGCATCGAGGCGGCGCACGGGATCGCGCCCTCTCCCGACGGCTCGCGGGTCTATGTCAGCAACGAGGCCGACAGCACGCTCGACGTCTTCGACCGCGCGAGCGGCGCGCGCATCAAAAAAGTGCCGCTGAGCAATCATCCCAATAACATCGCCGTCACCAAGGCCGGCGATCGCATCCTGGTCGGCATCGCGCGCGGGACAGGAGCCGTGGACGTCATCGACGCAAGCACGCTGACCCGAACGAAGAGCATCCCGGTGAACGGGAGGCTGCACAACATCTATGTGACGCCGGACGGCAGGCACCTCATCACCG
>VAZQ01000029.1:4175-7136 GCA_005883115.1 Alphaproteobacteria bacterium
GAGCGCGAAGTTCCGATCTGGGAGCTGCCGTTCGATCTGGGCGTGCGCCCGATGACGATCGAAGCCGGCCCCGATGGCGCGACCAAGCGCATCTTCGTGCAACTCTCCGACACGAATGGCTTCGCGGTGGTGGATTTCGCCGCCCGCAAAGAGGTGACGAGGATCAGGCTTCCGGAGACGGCGGTCGAATTCGAAACCGATGCGGGGCGCGCCACGTCTCCGTCGCATGGCATAGGCGTGGCGCCGGACCGCAGGACGCTGTGGGTCACCAGCATCCCCAACAACGCGGTGTTCGTCTATGCGCTTCCCGAGATCAAGCTTGTCGGCGAGGTCGCGCTGCCGGCGCTCAAGGTTTCCGGACACGGTCCCATCGCCTCGGTCCCGAACTGGGTCACGTTCACGCCGGACAGCAAGACGATCTACATCTCCAATGCCGCAATAAAATCCGTGACTGCCATCGATACCGAGGCCATGAAGGTGAAGGCGATTATTCCCGTGGGCGTAGTGCCCAAGCGTATCACGACGCTGGTGATGAAGTAGTCGCTTTGCGGTAGCACGCTCTGAGAGTGGATTGATTAGCCCCGCGACAAACCCAATATGTGGCGCACCACATCGCCGCGGGCGCGCGGGCCTATTCGGCGCGCCCTCACATCCCCTTCGCCCCCTAGTCCGGTTCCATGATGCCAAAGTCTTTGTTTCATCCCGCCGTTGCCGCGTGGTTTGACCGCAGCTTCGCTGCGCCCACGCCAGCGCAGGCGCAGGCTTGGCCTGCCTTCCAGGCCGGCCGGCATGTGTTAATCGCGGCGCCGACCGGATCGGGCAAGACGCTCGCGGCCTTTCTCGCCGCCATCGATGGTCTGGTGCGGCAAGGGCTCGACGGTGGGCTCAAAGATGAAACCCAGATTGTCTACGTCTCGCCGCTCAAGGCGCTGTCCAATGATATCCAACGCAATTTAGAGGTCCCGCTGGCAGGCATCCGCGAGAATCTCCGGGCGCACGGTTTGCCGGACGTGGACATCCGCACCTGGGTGCGCACCGGCGACACGCCGCCGAGTGAGCGCGATCGCATGCGCCGCCGCCCGCCGCACATCGTGGTGACCACCCCGGAATCGCTCTACATCCTGCTCGGCTCGGAATCGGGGCGCTCGATGCTGGCGACCACCCGTACCGTGATCGTCGACGAGATCCATGCACTCGCCGCGAACAAGCGCGGCACGCATCTGGCGCTTTCGCTCGAGCGGCTGGCAACCCTCTGCGGCGATCGGTTATTGCGCGTGGGGCTGTCGGCCACCCAAAAACCGATCGAGGCGGTTGCGCGTTTCCTGGTGGGGGCGAACAAGACGTCCGGCTGCACTGTCATCGACACCGGCCACCGCCGCGAACGCGATCTCGCCCTCGAAGTTCCGGATGCGCCACTCGAAGCGGTGATGTCGGCCGAGGTCTGGGAGCAGGTATATCAGCGGCTGGCCGATTTAATCGAGGCGCATCGCACCACGCTGATCTTCGTCAACACCCGCAGGCTGGTGGAGCGGGTGACGCGCCAGTTGTCCGAGCGGATCGGTGTCGATGGGGTAGCCGCGCACCACGGCAGCCTTGCCAAAGAGCAACGTTTGGATGCCGAGCAGCGGCTCAAGCACGGCAACCTAAAAGCGTTGGTGGCAACCGCTTCCCTCGAGCTCGGGATCGACATCGGCGACGTCGACCTGGTTTGCCAGCTCGGGTCGCCTCGCTCGATTGCGACCTTCCTGCAGCGCGTCGGGCGCTCTGGGCACGCTATCGACGGCACCCCAAAGGGGCGGCTATTTCCGTTGTCGCGAGACGAGCTGGTGGAGTGTGCCGCGCTACTCGACAGCGTCCGCCGCGGCGAACTTGACCTGCTGAAAATTCCCGAACAGCCGCTCGACGTGTTGGCGCAGCAGATCGTGGCTGAGGTGGGCGCACGCGAATGGGACGAGGGCGAACTTTACGCGCTCGTGCGCCGCGCCTCGCCCTATCGCGCGCTGCCGCGGAACGATTTTTCGGCAGTGGTGGGGATGCTGGCGGAAGGTTTTAGCACGCGCCGCGGCCGCCGCGGCGCGCTGATCCACTACGACGGCGTCAACCACGTGCTGCGCGGGCGGCGCGGTGCGCGCCTCACTGCGCTGACTTCTGGAGGGACGATCCCCGACAACGCCGACTATCAAGTCCTGCTCGAGCCGGAGAACCATTTCATCGGGACGGTGAACGAAGATTTCGCGGTCGAGAGCCTGGCCGGCGACATCTTTCAGCTCGGTAACAAGAGCTATCGCATCATCCGCGTCGAACGCGGCGTGGTGCGCGTCGAAGATGCCCATGGCATGGCGCCGACGATTCCATTCTGGCTCGGAGAAGCGCCCGGCCGCAGCGATGAATTGTCGGCGGCCGTATCGCGCTTGCGGGCGGAAATCGCCGCGCGCGTGAGCGGCGGCGAACCAGCCGAGGGAATATTGCGCTGGCTTGTGGATGAAGTCGGGATCGCCCAGGGCGCGGCCGAGCAACTGCTCGAATATCTGGCCTCGGCCCATGCGGCGCTGAGCTGCCTGCCGACGCAGGACACAATCGTGTTCGAGCGCTTCTTCGACGAGGTCGGCGGCATGCAGCTCGTCATCCATTCGCCCTACGGCAGCCGCATCAACCGCGCCTGGGGACTGGCGCTGCGCAAGCGCTTTTGCCGCAAATTCAATTTCGAGCTGCAGGCGGCGGCGACGGAGGACAATATTGTTCTCTCGCTGACCACCGCACATAGCTTCGAGCTTGCCGAGGTCGCGCGCTATCTCAACTCCGCGACGATCAGGCCGCTCTTGATCCAGGCGCTGCTCGATGCGCCGATGTTCGTTACGCGCTGGCGCTGGGTGATAGGCGTGGCGCTTGCGCTGCCGCGGTTCCGCGGCGGCAAGAAAGTGGCGCCGCAACTCGCGCGCATGGGTGCCGAAGATCTGATCG
>VAZQ01000029.1:7333-8680 GCA_005883115.1 Alphaproteobacteria bacterium
GCGCGTCCCTATGCCTATCTCGACGACGCGCCGCTCGAGGAGCGCCGCACTCAGGCCGTCATGAGCCGACGCTGGCTCTCGCCGGAGACTGCTGCGGACCTGGGCCGCCTCGATCCAGAGGCGATCGCCCGTGTCCGGGGCGAAGCGTGGCCGGAGGCCGCCAATGCCGACGAGTTGCACGACGCGCTGGTGTGGCTCGGCTTCCTCGGTCTGGATGAGGCCGGCGCCAAAACCGGCTGGAGCGACTGGTTGTCGGACCTCGCGCGAGAAAAGCGCGTGGCGCAGTTCCATACTCCCGCGGCGCCAGTGTGGATCGCGGCGGAACGCCTGCCGCATTTCCAGGCGCTGTGGCCCTCGGCCACGCTCGCGCCCGCGATTGCTGCTCCCAGCGCAGCTGTCGGCGCAAGTTGCGGGCGCGAAGAGGCGCTGATCGAAATCGTGCGCGGCCGGCTCGAAGGGCTTGGGCCAGTGACGGGCGAAGCGCTCCCTGCTCCGCTCGGACTTACAGCGCATGAAATCGCAGCCGCGCTGGCGGCGCTCGAAGCCGAAGGCTTCGCCATGCGCGGGCGCTTCACGCCGGGAGCTGCCGGCGAAGAATGGTGCGAGCGCCGCTTGCTCGCCCGCATCCACGGCTACACGGTCAAGCGCCTACGGGCCGAGATCGAGCCGGNNNNTCGCGGCGCGCGATTTCCTGCGCTTCCTGCTGACCTGGCAGCGCGTGACGGCGGATGCGCGCATGCAAGGGCCGGACGCCGTCGACACCGTCGTGGCGCAGCTCGAAGGTTTCGAGGCGCCGGCCGCTGCCTGGGAGAGCGAGATCCTGCCGGCGCGGCTCGCCGGTTACGAGCCGCGATGGCTCGACGATTCTTGCTTGGCGGGACGGGTCACGTGGATGCGGCTGCGACCTCGCTCCGGCCGATCGGGCAACGGCGGCGAGAGCCGGGCAGGCCCCGTGCGCACCACGCCGATTACGCTTACGGCGCGGCGGCATGCCGCCCATTGGACCTCGTTGTCGCCCCCTGCGGACGATGTTGAGCCCAGCATCCGCGCGCAGGCCGTTGCCGACTACATTGGCCAGCAGGGCGCGTCATTTTTCGACGAGTTGGTAGAAGGCACCGGCCTGCTGCGCACTCAGGTGGAGGAGGCGCTGGCCGAACTGGTCTCGCTCGGGCTCGTGAGCTCCGACAGCTTCGGCGGCTTGCGCGCGCTGCTGGTGCCATCCGGTGAGCGAAAACCCTTCGCCGGCGGGCACCGCCGTCGGCGCACGGCAAAGTTCGGGATGGAAGCGGCGGGTCGGTGGGCGCTCGCGCGCCGGCCGCGGCCGGCCAAGTCTGCCGCGCCGGCGCA
>VAZQ01000029.1:8743-14270 GCA_005883115.1 Alphaproteobacteria bacterium
CGAGGCGGCCTGGCTGCCGCCGTGGCGGGATCTGTTGCGCGCCTATCGCAGGCTCGAGAGCCGCGGGGAAATCCGCGGCGGGCGTTTCGTTGCCGGCTTCGCCGGCGAGCAATTTGCCTTGCCGGACGCGGTCGGCATGTTGCGCGAGGTGCGGCGTCAGCCGGCCGCGGGAGCGCTCATCTCGCTCTCCGGCGCCGACCCGCTCAATCTCGTGGGAATTCTCACGCCGGGACCGAAGCTCCCGGCGCTCACCGGCAATCGTTTGCTCTACCGCGATGGCCTGCCGATTGCGTTACTTGCCGCCGGCGCCGTGCAGTTTCTCGAGACGTTGGACCCGGCGAGCGAATGGGAGGCACACAAGGCACTGTTGCGATGTGCGGAACCGGCCCCTTCCAGTGTTTCCGAGGAAGCTCTGCGCGGCCGCAGCGACATTGTGATACGCGCCCCCCATCGTCCGGCACGCCCATCCTAAGCATAGCCCGGGGCGTCTGCGCGCGCGGCTACAGCTTCTGCCCGTTCACCCAGTCAGCCAAAATTTTCCAGTTCGGCTCATCCTTCGAGGCGAACTGGCGGCCGCCCGAATGAAACACGTTGCCGCCCGCTTCGGGCGCTAGCGGCTGCTGCAGCAACCGGCTCGTTTCGGGATCGCCGGGATTCACCAGGATCGACACCATCTCGAAATTCTTGCGCGACTGCTCCTCGTTCCAGGTGGTGGCGCCGCTCGAGAGCCGCTCGAGTCGGAAGGCGTTGTTGCCCTCGGCGTGGCAGACGTAGCAGCGGGTATGGCCGTCGCGCTTTTGCAGGAAGATCGGCTGCACGCGCGCCTTGAAGAACTCGTAGTCGAGCGGCGGCGCCGCGCGCGGAGCCGAGGAGGCGGCGAGCAGGGCCGCCGCCAGCGCGAATGTCATGCGAGCAGCGGCCATACCAATCCTCCCCCAGTGTTTTTGCGTTGCGCGCCTGAAAAGCTAACGCAAGTCCACAAGGACTGTCACCTGTCGCTGAGTCGGATGCCGCGCCGGCGCCCCAGCGCCGCGCAGTCCTCGTCGGTTTTCAGCCCGATCGCGCGGATGCCGTGGGCGGCAAGCTCCTCGTCGCGCTCCTCGGTATCGCCGGTGACGCCGACCGCGCCGATGACCTCGCCCGAGTGATCGCGAATCTGCAACCCGCCGCCCTCGGGAAAAATCTGCTCGCCGCTCGCGGCGATGAGGTAGCGCATGAAGATCGGCTTTTCCTCGGCGCGCAGTTTCACGAGCTTGGACGAGCGGCCCATGGCGAGGGCGGCATAGGCCTTGCCGTAGGCCATCTCGAAGCGGATCATCGAGCTGCCGTCCTCCTTCTTGAACGCCTTCACCTTGCATCCGGGCTCGACGACGATCACCGCGAGCGGCCGGCAGTCGAGCTCGGCGCCACGCGCCAAGATCGCATCGATGAGGCGCTCGGCCTGCGCAAGGCTGATGGCGGTCATGGGCCCTCCAGTTGTCGGGGTCGATGGGAGTGCTTTTAACAATACGCCGCTGCGAAGCGCGTGCCGAGCTTGGTTGACTCGCGATCGGAAGCTATGACACCCGTCAGCGCGTCGGCCGCGGGGCGCTCGATCAGGAGGTGCGAATGTCTGAATTCTCACGTCGCGACATGCTGGGTGCCGCCGCAGCCGGCGGGGTCGCCGCAGCTGCAACGGGCACGGAGACTTTTGGACAGGGCCAGCCGCCGTTCGGGCCGACGCCGGCCCCGCTCGCCGGCACTGAGCTGCCCTCGTTCCGATTTCAGCTTGGTGCGGTTGCGCCCAAGCGATGGGATGGCGGCTGGGCGAAGGAGGCGACGGTCGCGGAATTTCCCGTCTCGCAGGCGCTCGCCGGGGTGCTGATGTCACTCGTCCCCGGCGGCTTGCGTGAGCTGCACTGGCACGCCAACGCAGCGGAATGGGCCTATGTCATCAAGGGCCAATGCCGCGTCACGACCATCAACCCGCAAGGCGAGTCGCAGGTGGTCGACTTCAACGCCGGCGACGTCTGGTATTTCCCGCGCGGCTTCGGCCATTCGATCCAGGGCATCGGCTCGGAAGATTGTCTGTTCGTGCTGGTGTTCGACAACGGATATTTTTCCGAGTTCGGCACGTTCAGCATCAGCGATTGGGTCGGGCACACGCCGCCCGAGGTGTTGGCCAAATATTTCGGCGTGCCGGCCGCGACATTTGCGAATTTTCCCAAGCGCGAGGTCTATATCTCGAAGGGACCGGTGCCGCCGCCGCTGCCCGCAAATCCGGCGCCGGGCTCAATTGACAAAGGCCCGCTCACTCATCGCTACCAGCTGCTGGCGCAGCGCCCAAGCGTCTATCCAGGCGGCACCAATCGGCTGGTCTCGCAGCAGCAGTTTCCGATCTCGGCTACGGTCACCGGCGCGCTCATGCAGATCAAGCCCGGCGCGCTGCGCGAACCGCACTGGCATCCCAACGCCGACGAATGGCAGTATTACATCTCCGGCCGCGCGCGCATGACCGTGTTCGGCTCGCACGGCCGCGTGCGCACCGACGAGTTCAACGCCGGCGACGTCGGCTACGTGCCGCAAGGCTACGGGCACTACATCGAGAACATCGGCAACGAGGATGTCGAACTGCTAATCGCCCTCAACAACGGCAGCTATGAATCGATCTCGCTTGCCGACTGGATCGGCGCCAACCCGCATCTCCTGCTGGCGACCAATTTCGAGGTGCCAGAGAACACGTTCAAGGACTTCCAGACGCGCAACCGGTTCCTGGTGGGATGACGTGCTTCCCGGTCACCGCCCGCAGATGGCCGGACAGGTCGAGGGATAGCGCATAGGCAGCGGCGAAGATGCCACCACCTATGCTCGGGCCCGTGTCTCACGCCTTCAGCGTTTCCAGCACGCGTTCGGGCGTGAACGGCAGGTGGCGCAATCGCTTGCCGGTCAGCCGGTAGAACGCATTGGAGATCGCACCGGCGATGAAGGGATTGCCGATCTCGCCCAGTCCCGTCGGCCGAGTATCGACCTCGACGAATTTGACCCGGATCTCCTCCGGCAGGTCCGACATGCGCATCACGTTGTAGTCGTGGAAGTTCGATTGCTCCACGGAGCCGTTCCTGATCGTGATGCGCTCATGCAGCACGCTGGATAATCCATAGACAATCCCGCTCTCCACGTTCGCCTGAGCTGCGGCGGGCTGCACCACGACGCCGCCGTCGATCGCCGCCCATACTTTGTGAACGCGGATCTTGCCGTTCGTCCTGTCGAGTGAGATCTCGACGGCGCCTGCGCCAAGCGAGCCCGCACGCTCGGTGATGGAGATGCCGATGGCTCGGCCCTCCGCGCGCTTGGCCTTGTAGTCGGACATCTCTGCCAGCGTCTCGAACACCTTGCGCGCCTTGGGGGAGGCGGCCATGCGTTCGAAGCGGAACTCGATCGGATCGACACCTTGGTCGGCTGCGATATGGTCGACGAAGCTTTCGATCGCGAAGGTGTTGAACACGTGGCCCACCGCGCGCCAGTGCTTCAGCTTGATGCCATGCGAGACGCCGCGCCGCTCGATCGCCTGGTTGGGCACCCCGTAATAGGGGATCTTGATGCCGGTGATGAGCAGGAATTCGCCGTCGCCGACGACGCAATGCTTCCAGCCCGTCACCTTGCCGGAGGCGTCGGTCGCCGCCTCCAGGCACTGGAAGGACTGCGGGCGGAACATGCCCTGGGCGACGTCCTCTTCGCGCGTCCATATCAACTTGACGGGCCGGCGCACCTCCTTGGCGATCAGCGCGCATTCGGCGGCGTAGTCGCCGATTGAGCGACGCCCGAAGCCGCCGCCCATGTAGCACTGGTGGAAATCCACTTGCTCGAGGCCGAACCCGAGCGCCTTCGCCACCGCCTTGCGCGATTCGTCGGGCGCTTGACTGCCCTCCCAAACCTCGACCTTGTCGCCGGCTTCGTTGATGCGCACCACCGCGTTGAGCGGCTCCATCTGGGGGTGATAGCCGTAATCGCTGCGGAACTCGGCGTGGTAGGTCTTGGCCGCGGCCGCGAACGCCGTAGCCACGTCGCCCTTTTCTTCGAGCTTGACCGCTTGCGCATTCGCATCGGCGTGGATCTTGACGTAATCCTCGAGCGCCCGGTCGGAGTTGAAACCCTCGGCCTTGGCTTTCCGCCACGTCACCTTTAGGGCGTCGCGACCGGCCTTGGCGGTCTCGAAATGATCGGCGACGACGGCGAGGCCATTGGCAAGCTTGACCACCGCGATCACGCCCTTCATCGCCTTGATCTCGGCGTCGTTCCAGCTTTCCGGTGCGGTGGCGGACTGGTCCTGCTTGCCGGCATCCCAAATACCGGGCTGGGCATTGTGCACGGGCGAGTGCAAGGTCGAGGCGTAGACCATGCCGGGCAATTTCACGTCGATGGCGTATTGCGCCGTGCCGTTGACTTTCGCCGGCGTGTCGCGCCGCGGCACTGACCTGCCGATCAGGCGGAAATCCTTGCGCTCCTTGAGTTCCTTGGGATCGACCGCCGGCAGTGTCGCGGGGATTGTGCCGAACGCAGCGATCTCGCCATAGGTGAGCCGCGCCCCGTTGGCAGGATTGATGACGACGCTGGGCTCGGTCTTGAGCGTTGCGGCATCGACGCCCCATTTCTGCGCGGCGTTGGCGATCAGCACCTTGCGCACCTGGGCGCCCGCCATGCGCAGCTGGGTGAAATAGAGCTGCACCGCCCGGCTGCCGACGATCCACATCAATTGCTCGGTGCCGAACGGATCCTTATAGCCGTAAACCTTGGCGTCGGCCGGCGTCCACTCGATTGCGACCTTCGACCAGTCGGCGTCCATCTCTTCGGCCACGATGAGCGGGAGCGAGGTCATCGAGCCCTGGCCCATTTCGGCGCCGGCGCTGAGGATCGTGATCCTGCCGTCGGGGGCGATGCGCACCCATGGGTTAATTGGCGCATTCGCCAAGGCATTCGCCTGCGCCTGCGACATCAGGCGCACGCCGTCGTTTCCGACCGCGATGCAGAAAGTCAAGCCGCCCAGGCCGGCGAGCACGCTGCGGCGGGACGGGGCTGTATCGATCATCGTCATGGCTCAGCCCTCCTTCGCTGCGCGCTCGATGGCGGCGATGATGCGGTGATAGGTTCCGCAGCGCCGCGCGCGAGGGCTTGGGGTTCTTGGCGAGGAGTTCGGCTGCCTTCATGATCTGGCCTGATTGGCAGTAGCCGCACTGCGGCACCTCTTCCACCACCCAGGCCTTCTGCAACGGATGGGAGGAGGTGGGCGACAGGCCCTCGATGGTGACGACCGTCTTGCCGGCCACCGCGCCCACGTCGAGCTGGCACGAGCGTTGCGCCGCGCCGTCGATGTGGATGGTGCAGGCGCCGCACAGACCGGCGCCGCAGCCGTATTTCGTGCCGGTCAATCCGACATGGTCGCGGATGGCCCACAACAGCGGGGTCCTCGGATCGGCATCGACCGAGACCTGGCGGTTGTTCAAGGTGAACGAAACCATGTGTCCTCCTCTCGTTTGCCGGCTTCCTGCAC
>VAZQ01000029.1:14355-14706 GCA_005883115.1 Alphaproteobacteria bacterium
ATCGGAAAAATTCAAAATATGCAGCGATGCTGACGTGCTTTGGCCTTGCTCGTCGCTTAAGGTGCAATGCACGCGTTCACATCCCATATGGGGCGCATGACTGAGCAGACCCAAGTCTCCGCCCACGAAGCCGACGACAACCCGTTGCTCGCACAGTGGGGCGGCCCCTTCGGCGTGCCGGCCTTCGACCGGATCAAGCCTGAGCATTTTCGGCCTGCCTTTGCGCGCGCATTTGCCGCTCACGCGGCGGAGGTCGCGGCCATTGCCGGCAATGCGCAGTCGCCGACCTTCGCCAACACCATCGACGCGCTCGAAGCGAGCGGAGAGGCGCTCGCGCGAGCCGTCGACCTT
>VAZQ01000030.1 GCA_005883115.1 Alphaproteobacteria bacterium
GATCACCACGCCGAGCATGACGTTGTGGGCGATCTTGCAAATGCGCGCGAGCTCGCCGTCGCCGACGTAGGACACGCCGCGCGGGGCGATCGCCTCAAGCATCGGCGCCACGGTCTTGCACGCGGCCTCCTGGCCGGAGATGACCGCCGAGAGTTTCCCCGCCTTGATGACCTTGGCGTTGCCGCTCACCGGCGCGGCGACGTAGTCGCATCCGAGCTGCTCGAGCCGATCACGGATCACAGCCGACTCCTCGACCGAAATGGTCGAACAGTCGACGAAAATTTTTGGCAGCTTGCCGCCGTGGCCGGTGACGCTGTTCTTGCCGAAATAGACTTGGTCCAAGTCTTTTCCGGTCGAGACGATCGAGAACAGCACGTCCACGTCCTTGAGGTCGAAGAGAGTGTCGACCACCTTGCCGCCGATCTTCGCCAGCGGCTCGGCCTTGGCGCGGGTGCGGTTCCAGATGGCGAGATCATAGCCGGCCTTGAGCAGGCGCTCGGCCATCGGCAATCCCATGCGACCCACGCCGATCCAGCCGATCTTTTGCTTGCTTGCCGCCATTGCAACTCTCCATTGATGAACGCGCACCCGACGAGCTCGGCGGTCTCCTAGCACACGAGAAAAGGTGTGTCGTCATCGCGCGGCAAAAATGGCGTGGCGAATTTGCGCACCCTACAATCGAGCATCGGGCGGCTTGCCGAATGCCCAGTCCGCGACTCGCTGAAACAGCACCAGCGCGGTGCGGCACCAGATGAGCACGATGATGATGCGCATGAGCTGGAAGCCGGCGATCAGCGTGGCGTCGAGTCCCAGCACCTTGCCGGTGAGCACCATCTCCGCGATGCCGGCCGGCGCCATGGCCAGCACCATGGTCGGCACCGGATATCCGGCGAGCCACGCCACCCCCGCGGCGAAGGCGGCCATTGATCCGGCCGCGAACAGCACCGCCACGCATGAGGCCCAGAGCAAGCCGAACAGCCGCGTGAGAAATTCGGGCCGGAACTGCGCCCCGAGCGCGCTGCCGATGACGACCTGCGCGGCGATCAGCAGCACATCGGGCATGCGGCCCTCGATGAGCCCAAGGTGGCTGGCGAAGGCGGCGATGAAGAGCGGCGTCATCAGCCAGGCATTGGGCGAGCGCACGCGTGCGAGCAAGGTCGCAATGGCGCCCGATATGAGGAGAAGGCCGACGAGCGGCAGCCAAGCCACGACCGCCACACCGAGCAGCGGGTTTGGGCCGCCGCCGCCGGCGAACGAAAACACGAGGAACGGCGCAAAGACCACGATCAGCGCGACCCGCGCCGTCTGCGCCACCATGATCGGCTCGAGCTGCCCGCCATAGTGCGGGGCGATCGTCGTCGTTTCCACCACGCCGCCAGGGACGGTGGCAAAGAACGCGGTCACGCGGTCGATGCCGGTGAGCCGCATGTAGATCAATCCGCCGATGGCGCCGATGATGGTGGAGAAAAGCGCGGCGCCGATGATCAACGGCAAAAGCGTAACAAGCTTGGCGACCACGGTAGCGGTGAACTGCAGGCCGGTCGAGGCGCCGGCCACCACCGTTCCCGCCGGCCGTCCCCACGGGATGAGCCGCACCGGCGCGCCGGCGAACGACAGCGCCATGGTGGCAAACAGCGGTCCGAGCAGCCACGGCAACGGCAGATGCACGAAGCGCGCGAAAAAACCCCCGGCAACGCCGCCGGCGAGCGTTAAGGCGATTGCGAGCGCCGCGCTGAGACGTTTCGGCATGCGCTCGAGGACGGTCATTGCGTGCATGGGCGATGGCCGTGGTAACAGCCGCGCGCGCGCAAATCCATCATCGCTCGCGCGTGGCACGCATGCGCGCGCGTTTGACCGCGCGGGCAACCGCGAAGTTGCCCAACCCGCCCCGACTGCTATGCTCGCTACGCCTCCTCGGCATGGGGTCGCGATGTCCTTGATCTCCCTGCAGCGTCTGGGCTCGATGCTTGCGGGCATCTTCTTGTGCGCGACGCTCGTCCATGCCGCATTGCCGACGCCTGCGGACAAGCCGGACCGCGGCTCGCTCACGGGTCAACTCTTGATTGCCTCGCCGAGCATGGGCGACCCGCGCTTTTCGCATACGGTGGTGCTGATGGTGCGGCACGACCACAACGGCGCGTTCGGCATCGTCATCAATCGTCCGTTGGGCGATCGGCCGCTCGCGAGCCTGCTCGCAGCGCTCGGCGAGAAGGATCCCGCGACCGCCGGCACAGTGCGCATTTTTGCCGGCGGTCCGGTCGAGCCCGACATCGGCTTTGTGGTGCACAGTACCGACTATCGTCGTCCGGATACGGTCGACATCGACGCCAACCTCGCCCTGACATCGAGCCGCGAGATCCTGCGCGACATCGGCAACCAGCGCGGCCCGGCCAAGAGTCTCATCGCGTTCGGCTATGCCGGCTGGGCGGCGGGCCAGCTCGAAGGCGAGCTCGCCCAAAACTTTTGGTTCACGACGCCGCAGGACGGAAGCCTCGTCTTCGACGACGACCGCGACGAGGTCTGGGATCGCGCCATGAAGCGCCGCACGCAGGATTTATGAGTGCGTGCCGCTTAGCACCGCTGCTTGCAGACAAGCTGCTGCGTCGTACAGCTGAGATTACAAGCACCGCCAGTACTCGGTGCCAGCGCAGGCGTTGTCGTTGTCGGCGCGACGGCGGTCGAGACGCAGGTATTCAGGCACAGCATCGCCTGCGTATCACACGTGGTCTGACACGTCGTGGTGGTCAGATTGAGCGTCGGCGCCGTGAGAGGCACAGGATTTATGACCTGACCGGCCTGAGCAGCAACCTCGGTTACAAACACGGCAGAACTCAGCAGCACGAGGGCCGCTAGCGCAATGCGTGTCATCGGACGTCTCCTTTACGTTGCCGGCTGCGGACCGCCGCTGCATATCGTGGCATAGATTCGACCTAAGAACCACAAGCGGCGAGGACGCGGTCGACCTCGGCAAGAAGCGCCGCCTTCTCGGATTTTGGCATCAGCGATGCCGTGATGCCGTTGCGCACGAGCGCCGCAACCTCGTCGCGCTCGAGGCGGAGCGCCTGCGCGCTGACGCGGTAGTTCGCCTGCACATAACCGCCGAAGTAAGCGGGGTCGTCGGAATTGACCGTCGCCACGAGGCCTTTGTCCAGCATGCGGCGCAGCGGATGATGCGCGAGATCTTTCACCACGCGCAGCCTCACATTGGACAGCGGACAGACCGTGAGCGGAATACGCTCGCGCGCGAACCGGTCGACCAACGGCTCGTCCTCCATCGAGCGCACGCCGTGGTCGATGCGCGCGACGCCGAGCACGTCGAGTGCTTCCCAGACGTAGCTCGGCGGTCCTTCTTCGCCGGCATGCGCGGTAAGAAAGAAGCCTGCCGCACGCGCGCGCGCGAACACGTGCTTGAACTTGCCCGGCGGATTGCCCGTCTCCGATGAATCGAGCCCGACGCCGGCGATCCGGTCCTTAAAGGCAAGCGCCGCATCGAGTGTGCGCCCGGCATCCGCCGCATCGAGATGGCGCAGGAAGCACATGATCAGGCTCGCCTTGACGCCGAACTTTTCCGCGGCGTCGCCGATCGCGCGAGTCAGCCCTTCCAGCACGGTCGTGAACGGGATGCCGCGCGACGTGTGGCCCTGCGGGTCGAAAAACATCTCGACGTGGCGCACGTTGTCGGCGTGCGCGCGCTCGAGATAGGCCCAGGCAAGGTCATAAAAATCCTGCTCCGTGATCAACACGGACATGCCCTGATAATAGATGTCGAGAAAATCCTGCAGATTGCGGAAGCGATAGGCCTGCCGCACCGCGTCGACCGACGCGTATGGCAGGCGGATGCCGTTGCGCCGCGCCAGCGCAAACATCAGCTCCGGCTCGAGGCTGCCTTCGACGTGGATGTGCAGCTCGCATTTGGGGAGCTGCGCGATCAAGGTGTCGGTATCGTGCATTGGTTTCGTTGGAGCGGAGTTTGATGGAGAATTTTCATTTGCGCCGGACGCATACTTTGGCGGCGCACTCGGTGTGCTCCCCTCCCCCGCTTGCGGGCAGGGGAATCGCATGTGGGCTTTTGTAAGTCATTGCTAACGAAGGGAAAGTGGATTCTGAAGGTGGCTTCTGATTCGGAGGGAGCCGCCGATGAGAGGATTTGGCGAGTGCTTTGCAGACCTGCCCGACCCGCGCGCGGAGAATGCGCTGCACGATTTGACAGAGATTTTGTTCA
>VAZQ01000031.1:0-372 GCA_005883115.1 Alphaproteobacteria bacterium
GGTCATACGGCACTTTCGCGTACATGCTCGGATTGACCATGAATCCGGTGCTCACCACGAGCATCGTGTAGCCGTCCGCCGCCGCGCGTGCCGCCGCGGCCACGCCGGTGTTGCCGCCGGCGCCGGGAATGTTTTCGGTATAGACCTGCTGACCCCAGGCCTCCGACAATTTCTGCGCGACAATGCGCGCGATCACGTCGGTCGGGCCGCCGGCGCCGAACGGCACGATCATTCGGACCGGCCGCATGGGATAGCTCTGCGCCGATGACTCGATGGCGGCGGCCGTTATGCAGAGTAGCGCGAGAACGGACGCGAGAGCGCGCGCAACTGCCGTCATGACGTCCTCCCTTGCTTTTTTCGTTGATGCTATCA
>VAZQ01000031.1:396-5327 GCA_005883115.1 Alphaproteobacteria bacterium
TAGGCGCTGCGCAGTAAAGCCGGCGCGAGCGCCGTTGCGCTAGAAGCGATCGCTTCGCGCTCCCACATAAAGGATAGTCCATGCCACCGAAGAAAATCACACGTCAGAACCTTCGCGACGCGGCCGAGAAATACAAGAATTGGGGAAAGTGGGGCGCGAACGACGAGATCGGCACGCTCAACTATACCAGTCCCGAGGACATCATCGCGGCGGCAAGGCTCGTGCGCAAAGGCAAGGTGATTTCGCTCGCGCTCAACTTCGACCACACAGGGCCACAAGGTGCCAAAAGCAATTACCCCGCGATGGGCCGCACCAACCCCATCCACACCATGATCCGCACCGGCACCGACGCCTATTCCGGCGTGCTCGACAAGCGCGGCATCCGCGCCGCCGACGACATGGTGACCATGCCGCTGCAGTGCGGCACGCAGTGGGACGGTCTTGGGCACGTCTTCTACGAAGACCGGATGTGGAACGGCTATGACTGTCGCGAAGTCACGTCGGCCGGGGCGCAGAAATGCGGCATCGAGAAGACCAAGAACAAGATGGTGGGCCGCGGCGTGTTCCTCGACGTTGCGCACGTGCTCGGCAAGGACTCGCTCGACGACGGCTACGGCATCACCTGTGCCGATCTCGACCGGACCGCGCACGCGCAAGGAGTGACTCTCAAGCGCGGCGACTACGTCGTAGTACGCACCGGGCAGATGGAGCGCTGTCTCAAGGCCGGCAGTTGGGATGGCTATCCGGGCGGAGACGCACCGGGCTTTGCGTTTGAAACCCTCGAATGGGTCGCACGCACGCAGCTAGCGGCGCTCGCCAGCGACACTTGGGGCTGCGAGGTGCGGCCGAACAACACCGAGGATGGCATCAACCAGCCCTGGCATTGGATCACCATCCCGATCATGGGCATGACCATGGGAGAGATCTTCTACCTGAAGGACCTTGCCGAAGATTGCGCGTCCGATAAGGTTTACGAGTTCATGTTCGTTGCTCCAGCGATCCCGATTACCGGCGCCGTCGGCTCGCCGACCAATCCTTTGGCGATCAAGTGAACTGGCAAGTGCGCTCGGGCAAAGCTGACATCACGCGGCTGCGGGCCGGGTCGGGCAGGCAGTCGGATGGAATGAGTTGCCATGGGCGCTGCGCACCGGGATGGATGAAACGGGGGGATCATTGATTCCACAGCGTTTTCAGATCGAGTTTCTAGGTAGGCGACAGCCCCAGTGAGGCTTACACGGCCCGGCCCCATAGCCGCCTGCTGGCGATCGCGGCGCCCTCGCTGAGTGCGCGCAGCTTGGCCCAGACAATGCTCTCGGCGACCATCGGCTCCCGGCGCACCGCCGTTCCGAAGCCGCAATCGACGCCGGCGATCAGGCGCTCGCGGTCCACGAAGGTGGCGTAGCGGCCAATGCGCTGCGCCACCAGCCGCGGATGCTCGACGAAATTCGTGGTAGAGTCGATGACGCCCGGAATAAGAATCTTGTCGTCGGGAATGCCGACCTCCTTCATGTCTTCCCGTTCGTGGTCGTGGCGCGGATTGGCAGCTTCGATGCTGATCGCCTGCGGGCGCGCCTTGCAGGCAAGGTCGATGATCTTGGTGACCGGGAGATCGTGGTTGTGCGGCCCCTCGTAATTGCCCCAGCAGATGTGCAGCCGCATCCGCTCCGCGGGCAGGCCCTCCGTCGCTGCGTTGAGGGCCGCGATGTTGCGCGCCGCGATCTTGCGGAACTCGTCGTCGCTCAGGTGGCGATATTGGTTGTTGCGGGCCGAGGCGAGGTCCGGCGCGTCGATCTGCAGCACGAAACCGGCCTCGACGATCGCCCGGTACTCGCTCTTGATCACGTCCGCGAGGGCGGCCAGATAGGCATCCTCGCTCGGATAGTAGAGGTTGATGATGAAGCGCGTCAGGATGCCGGGCGAGGGCGCGGTCATGAACACCTCGAGCGCCTTGGCCTTGCTCGCCGCAGCCTCGAGATTGGCAAGATCGCGGTCGAGTGCGCTACGGTCGGCGTATCGCAACGGGCCGACGCAGCCCGGAAAAGGCATGTCGCTAAAATTTCCCCGCCGGTTCGCGAAATCCGGATGCGCCAGGAGATCGCGCCCGATCATGACGTTGCGGCCCTTCTCGGCGGCACGCGGATCGGGTTCGATGCCCGCGACGCGGTGCCGGATGTAGGTGGCATAGGACGGCTTGCTCATCTCGCCGTCGCTGACGACATCGATACCGGCTGCGACTTGCTGCGCGACGGTCTCATTCACTGCCCGCGCGACCTCTTCCTCGAAGGTGGCCGCATCGATTGCCCCGCCCCGGTCCCGTTCGAGGATGAGCTCGATGAGGGGCTTCGGCCGCGGGAGGCTGCCAGTGTGGGTGGTAAGGATGCGGTCCTTGCTCGTTTTCATGCTGCGGTCCCGCGCCAGCCATGTCGTGGCCGATCGTGACTCGAATCGTTTTCGGATAAGGGAGTGCGCAAAGTCAATGAGGGAAGGACTTCCATGACTCTCGCTTGGCGTGCTCGCTTCGACCGCGGCAACCGACGCGGCCTACGTGTTCTTCAATGCGGCGGTATCGAGCCGATGACGCGTCTGGGCAGCGAATTGGAGCGCGATCTGGTATCTCCTTTCCGCCTTCGCGGTGATCAGTTACACCGGGAATGTGCTCTACGTCGCGTTTGCGGCTCTTGGATCCTGGCTCGGCGCGTTCAGCTCGGTGACGTGGCTGCATCGCGCCCGCAGTCTCGCGCCGCCGCGCCACGATCCGCCGTAATGGCTGCGCATCAGCCTTATGCTTCTCCACTGCCCGAGAGGTTCGCTATGCTGGGACATAACCGGAAAATGAGTGGGGCGGAATGCCTAGCCGACATGCTCAAGGGCTACGGCGTCACCCATATCTTCCATGTGCCTGCAGTGCTGCGCAAAACGATGGCGGTGATGGAAGGCCGCACCGAGATCAAGCGCCTGCACGTGCACGGCGAGAAGGCTGCGGCCTACATGGCCGACGGCTACGCGCGCGCGTCCGGCAAGCCCGGCATCTGCGCGGCGCAGGTGATCGGGGCGCTTAACCTCGCGGCCGGTCTGCGCGACGCTTGGCTCGCGCATTCGCCTGTCATCGCCATGACTGGCGGGCGCGAGCCGAAGACCAAGTTCCGCAAGGTCTATCAGGAGGTCGATGACCTGCCGGCGTTTGAGCCAGTGACCAAGTTCAACGCCACCATCGACGACGTTTCGCGTTTGCCCGATATGGTGCGGCAGGCATTTCGTGTAGCGACCTCGGGAACGCCCGGCCCCGTGCACCTGCAATTCCGCGGCAACGAGGGACAGATCGATGCCGAGGAGGCAGAGCTGGAACCGTTATGCGAGCCACAGTTTGCGCGTGTGCCTCCATACCGTCCGGCGGCCGACGATGCGAGCGTGATCGCAGCGCTTAAGCATCTGCAGGATGCCCGACGTCCGGTCATCGTTGTCGGCGGCGGCGTGCGCGCCTCAGGCGCCTCGGCCGAACTGGTGGCGCTCGCGCAGGCCCTGCAGATCCCGGTCGCGACCTCGCTCAATGGCAAGGATTCAATTTCCGGCGATGATCCGCTTTCGGTCGGAGTCGTCGGCACGTATTCGCGCGAGAGTGCAAACCGGGTCGTCAACAGCGCCGATCTCGTTTGTTTCATCGGCACCGAGACTGGAGGCATGACCACCCATTTCTGGACGGTGCCGAAGATCGGTACGCCGGCGATTCAGATCGACATCGATCCGCAGGCGATCGGTCGCAATTATCCGCTGCTGGCCGGCATCAATGCCGATGCCAAGGTCACGCTCGCACGCATGCTCGCTCAAGCCGAGCGCGCCAGCGCCGGCAAGCGCATAGCCTGGGTCGAAGAGGCGCAACGGATCTGCAAGGAATGGTCGCAGAAATACCGATCGGTGCTGACCTCGGACGCTGCACCAATACGCCCCGAGCGCATTTGCGCCGAGCTCACTCGGCATGTGCCGGACGACGGGATCGTCGTTGTCGACACGGGTCACGCCGGCATGTGGATGGGCGGGATGTTCGATCTCACGAGTCCGCGGCAAAGGTACATGCGCAGCGCCGGCCACCTCGGCTGGGCTTTCCCGGCCGGGCTCGGGGCGAAGTGCGCGTGTCCGGAGCGGCCGGTCATCACGTTCACGGGCGACGCCGGGCTGTGGTACCACATTGCCGAGATCGAGACCGCAGCGCGTTGGCGCATCAACGCGATCACGGTGGTCAACAACAATTCCAGCGGCAATCAGTCCAAGCGCGGCTTCGACCGTGCCTATGGCGGAACGCAGAGCGAGCAGGCACGGGAAATGTGGACTTTCAGCAAAGTCGATTTCGCGCGTATCGCCGAGGAGATGGGCGCGCTCGGAATTCGCGTCGAGAAAGCGGCCGAGATTGGTCCGGCGATCGAGAAAGCATTGCAGGCGCGCCGTCCGGTGATCATCGACGTGGTTACCGATATCGACGCGCTTGCCCCCCTCGCGGTGAGTTGACCACCTGTCCCGGATGCGGGCGAGGGAAGCAACACCCTGCGGCTCAGCCCTGGATAGCTTCTCAACTTGCTCCTATCCGTTCGATGGCCGACGTGTGTCCGGCTGACGCTGAGCCAATCAATCCTCCGCGCTCAGGCGCCGCCGCACGCCCCAGCCATTCAAGATGGCGGTGATCTCATCGGCTACAAAGTGTCTGGCACTCTCGTGGTCGTAGCCCTCGCGCAAGAGTTCGTCGTAGTCGGTAAAGGTGTGACGTACGTAGGCGACCAGCGATAGCCATGCTGCTCTCTCGGGCGTGGCGACGTTCAGGCCGGGGCTGTCGACGGCGTGGTCCACCACCGCTGCAAACTCATGCCCGGGTATCCGCGGCACCAGCCGACGCAAGGCAGTCTCGATCTCGCTGCGTTTAGCCACGTCCGCTTCCCAAAAGA
>VAZQ01000032.1 GCA_005883115.1 Alphaproteobacteria bacterium
TGCTTCGAGAAAGGAGTCCGGCACCGAGTCGTGATGAATCGAGAGGAAGAGATCGGCGGACGCGGCATTGGCGCGCGCCACGCGCTTGAACAAGCTCTTCCTGGCCGGCCCATCGGTCACCAGCAAAATCGTCTTGGCAAAGCCTGCATGGAGCAATTTCTGCTCGATGAGCGTCGCGAGCCGAAGGTTGAATCCATATTCGTAGACGCCGCGCGCGCTGATGGCGCCGGGGGACTCAGCGGTGTGCCCGACATCCACGAGGACCCGGAACGCCGGCCGATCGCAAGCCGAAGCGGCCGGTTTCTTGCCGGCACCGCTGGCGGGGGCGGCCCAGCCGGAATGCCATGCGCCCAGCCAGGCCACGAGCGCAGCAATCACGGTCGCAGCTGTTCCGACCCGTCGCAGGAAGGCCATCAAACGTACCCCGTTCCCCTGGCGCCCGCGCGTCCTAATAGGACTTGGGCAGCCCCAAAACCTTCTCTGCAATGAAATTGAGGATCATGTGTGGCGTAATCGGCGCAATCCGCGGGATCATGACCTCGCGCAGATAACGTTCGACGTGGAATTCCTTGGAATAACCCATGCCGCCGTGGGTGAGGACGGCGGTCTCGCAAGCACGGAAGGCGGCCTCCGCTGCCAGATATTTGGCGGCATTGGCCTCGGCCGCGCAATCCATGTTGCGATCGTAGAGGGCGGCTGCCTTCATGACCATCAGGTTGGCTGCTTCGAGCTCCATCCAGCATTGTGCCAGCGGGTGTGCGATTGCCTGATTCTGGCCGATCGGCCGGCGAAAGACTATGCGCTCGCGCGCGTAGAGCGCGGCTTTGCGTAACGCCGCAAGCCCGATGCCGACCGCCTCCGCGGCAATCAGGATGCGTTCCGGATTCATACCATGCAGGATCGAGCGGAAGCCGTCGCCCTCTGCGCCAATGCGATCAGCGGCGGGGATCGTCATGCCGTCGAAAAATATCTCGTTCGAATCGACGGCGTGGCGGCCCATCTTGTCGATGACGCGCACCGCCGCGCGAGTGCGATCGAGGTCGGTGTAGAACAGGCTCAACCCCTCGGTCCTGCGCTTGACGCTTTCGAGCGGGGTGGTGCGAGCGAGGATGAGAATCTTGTTGGCGACCTGGGCAGTGGAAATCCAGATTTTCTGCCCGGATAAGACGTAATTGTCGGCGCGCCGCTCGGCGCGCACTTTGATGGCCGTGGTGTCAAGACCGGCGTCAGGCTCGGTCACGGCGAAGCAGGCCTTGTCCTTGCCGGCGATCAGCGGCGGCAGCATGCGGCGCTTTTGCTCGTCGGTGCCGAACACAACGACAGGTTGGAGCCCGAAGATGTTGATGTGAACCGCCGACGCCCCGGTCATGGCCGCGCCGGATTCGGCAACGGCTTGCATCATGATCGCGGCTTCGGTGATGCCGAGCCCAGCTCCACCATAGGCTTCCGGCATGGCAATGCCGAGCCAGCCCGCCGCGGCGAGCGCCGCGTGCAGCTCGTGCGGAAACTCACCGCTGCGATCCTTTTCCAGCCAATAGGCATCGTCAAACTGCAGGCAGAGCTTGCGGACCTCGTCCCGGATTTGCTGCTGCTCCGGGCTCAGTGAGAAATCCATGGTCCGACCTCGCTGCTTGCGACACCGCCATTGTAGCGGATTCGCGCTGGCTGGCAGCCTAGGCCAAACCAGGCGATACGACCGCCTCGATGGCCGCGGCGATGGACAGCAAGCGGCGATCGTCACCGTGCTCGCCGATGAGCATGAGGCCGACCGGCGCATCGCCGACGCGGTGGCACGGGATCGAGATCGAGCAGCGGTTGAGAAAATTCGCGATTGACGGATTGCGTAGGACAAGAAAGTTGGCGCTGCGATAGGCAGCGTCGTCGGCAAGGTCAGCAAGCCGCGGCGCGGTCACGGGAACCGTTGGCATTACCAGCGCATCGTAGGGCGCCGTGACGGCGTCCACGCGACGGATGAAATCGGCCCGAGCATTGACGAGATCAATATAGTCGGCGGCATCTTGCTCCTGTCCGCGCATAATCCGGCTGAGTACGCGCGGATCGTACATCTTGTCGGCTTTTGCGATCAGGCGGCGATGAATGGCGTAGGCCTCGGCCGCGGCTAGCCCGCCCTTAGCATTGATCTGAGGCAGTTCTGCCAGTTCGCGCAGTGCAACATCATCGATCCGCGCGCCTGCTTTGCGCAGCGCCGAGAGAGCGGACTCGAAGGTGCGCGCCACGGCGGGCTCGAGATTCTCGAGCACCATGGTCTGCGACAGCGCCAGTCGCAAGCCTGCTAGCGGAAATGGCGTGAGGTCAATAGCCGGCTCGCCGGCAAGAACAGCGTCGAGCACGGCGCAGCAAGCGACGGTTGCCGCCAGCGGCCCGATCGAGTCGAGCGAAGTCGAAAGCGGAAAGGCACCCGCCGTCGGAACGCGATGCGCAGTCGGCTTGAATCCGACGATGCCGCACAATGCCGCCGGGATGCGGCACGAGCCGCCGGTGTCGGTGCCAAGCGCGCCAAACGCCATTCCGTCGGTGACCGACACCGCGGCGCCCGACGATGAGCCTCCGGGGATGCGCCCGGCCTGCCGCTCGTACGGGTTGAACGGTGTGTCATAGTGCGGGTTGATGCCGAGCCCGGAGAAAGCGAACTCTGTCATATTGGTGCGCCCGATGGGAATGAAGCCAGCTGCACGCAGGCGCGCCACCGCGGGAGCATCGTGCTTGGCTGCCGGCGCATCTTTCAGCACGATCGAGCCGGCCGTGGTCACGCCGCCGGCGATGTCGAACAGATCCTTGATCGAGACCGGAATGCCGGCGAATGGCGAAGGCGCCGCACCGCGCGCGCGCAGACGGTCGCAGTAATCAGCTGTTGCCAGCGCTTCCTCCGTATGAACCTTCAGAAAGACACGCTGCCCTTCTCCAGATTGATCCGCGATCCGCGCCAAGCATTGCTCCACGAGGCCGCAGCTTTTCATGGCACGGCCGAGATCAGCTGTGAGTTGGAGGAGCGAGGGCATTGCTTGTAGCGAGGGGCGGAAGCGCTTGTTGAAGTAGCGGCGGCAATGATATCAACCTGCACAAGCAGTTTCATCCGGGGCGCACGATCGCATGCGAACGCTTTGCAACTTCGGATGAATGACTGGTTGCCGGAGACCATCCATGCCGATGAATAAGCCACATCTCGAGTTCACCCGCGTCGATATGAATACGGGCTGGGCGACGCCCACCGGTTATCCTGCCGGCATCAAGCAGAAAATTCTCGCGAGCGACATCGACGAGAGCCGGAAGATGGGCAGCCGCACCCGGCTTCTGCGCATCGAGCCGGGCGTCTACACCACGGCGCCGTTCGTGCACGACCATTGGGAAGAGGTCTACTTGATCTCGGGCGACCTCATTGTCGGCAATGATGCGCAGGGAAAGGGCGGCGAGCCCTTCGACGCGCCGACCTATGCCTGCCGGCCGCCTGGCGTCTACCACGGACCGTTCAAGTCGGAGCGCGGGTGCTTGCTCTACGAGATCCACTACTACGATGAGAGCAGGAAATAAGACCGAAGTAGCCCGCATGACCGAAGCGACATGTGGGACGGCACGTAGGGACCACCCGGATTTCGCTTCGCTCATCCGGGCTACAGAGTTCGCGAGCGAGAGGGCATCGTCATGCTGGCGCCGGACGAGAAACTGAAGCTGTCCCCCAAGCCTTATCTTTCGGCTACGGCCCGGTTTAAAACCGGCTCCGAAACGCCACGCGATTTCCTCGAACGCTGCCTTGCCGAGATCGCCGCGCTGGACCCGAAGATTGGCGCGTTCGTCAATCTCAACCTCGAAGGGGCACGCGCGGCCGCCGACCAAGCGACCGCGCGCTGGCGTGCGGGCGAGCCGCGCTCGCCGATTGACGGCATGCCGATCGGGATCAAGGACATCATCGAGACGGCCGACATGCCGACGGAAAACGGCTCGCCGCTGTTCGCCGGCTTCCGCTCGGAACGTGACGGCGCCAGCGTCGCGGCGCTGCGCGAGGCCGGGGCGGTCATTGTTGGAAAGACTGTAACGACCGAGTTCGCCTCGACAGAGCCGCGTGGCACGCGTAACCCGCATGATTTGCGCCGCACCCCGGGCGGATCGAGCAGTGGCTCGGCCGCCGCCGTCGTGGCCGGCATGGTGAGCACGGCGCTGGGCACCCAGGTCATCGGCTCGACCATTCGCCCGGCAAGCTACTGCGGCTGTGTTGGATTCAAAGTCTCGGTCGGCGCCCTTAACCGGGGCGGAAGTTACGACGGCTTGAGCCAGAGCGTGACCGGCGTTCTCGCCATGACCTTGGAGGACGCCTGGCAAGTCGCCTACGAGATCGCATCGCGCGCCGGCGGCGATCCTGGCTATCCCGGTCTGTTCGGCCCGCCGAGCGTGCCGCCGGCGCGCAAACCACGCCGGCTTGCGGTGCTCGACACCGCAGGGGGGGCGGTCGCCTCGCCTGGCGCCAAAGAGGCCATGGCCGAGGCGCTGGTACGGGTCAAAGCGGCCGGTATCGAACTGGTGACGCGCAAATCGTATCCGCGGCTCGCCGCCGTCGAAACTGCGATTGCGCAGGCGCGGGAGCTCTCGATGCGGATCAACAGCTGGGAATGGCGCTGGCCGCTCAACACCTATCGCGCGCGCGACGCGAGCAAGCTCAGCCGCGTCAT
>VAZQ01000033.1:0-9548 GCA_005883115.1 Alphaproteobacteria bacterium
GGCGAGCGTCGGCAGCCCCGCAACGTCGAACAGGTTCTTGACCGCGAACGGCACGCCGGCGAGTGGCCCGAGCTCTCGGCCGTCGAGCCGCGCGTTGTCTATTGCCCGCGCCTTCGCGAGGGCGCGGTCCTCGAGCACGGCGGTGAAGGCATTGAGCACCGGATTGTCGGCGGCAATGCGCGCGAGCGCCGCGCGCACCACCGCGCTCGCGCTCGTGCGGCCCTCGCGAACGGCCGCGGCAATCTCGCTCGCATGTGCGCAGGTGGTATCCATCAGGCCGGTCCTAGGCCAAGAAGATCGGGGCCGGTTCGGCGTCGTCGGGCAGGGGAAAGTCTGCGAAGGAGGCGGCAAGAGCAAAGGTCGTCGCGAGATTGGCCTTGACCGGGCCTTTCCACGCCGGCTGGACTTTAAGATTGAGCGCGCGCGCCGCGGCCTCAACAAAATCGTCGAGCGGATCGCGCGATGCCTGCTCGGTGCGCGGGCGCTTTTATCGCGCGATGCCAGCTTGGTGCGCGGGCGCTTTCCTTTGCCGCGGACGCTCGTCGGCGCGGGAGCGCGCGAGCTTTCGGATTTGCTTTTGCGCCGCGATTTGGGCCGCTTCGTCATTGAACCTTGCGCCTCAACTCGATCGGCTCGTGTGCCGGGGAAGCCGGAACCCATGATGTCAGCGCTGGAATAAAGGTCACGCGAACGTCGGATGGGGAACGGCGGCGAGGAGGTCGCGAGTATATTGCGCTTGCGGTGAGTTGAGAACGTCCGCAGTCGATCCTTGCTCGACGATGCGCCCCGCGCGCATGACGATGACGCGGTCGCACAAGAGCCGCACGACGTTGAGGTCGTGAGAGACGAAGAGATAGCTCATCCCCAACGATTCTTTTAGATCCTGCAGGAGATTGAGAACGAGCGCCTGTACCGACACGTCGAGCGCGGCCGTCGGCTCGTCGAGCACCACGAGATCGGGGCTGAGCGCGATCGCGCGCGCAATGCCGACGCGCGCCTTCTGCCCGCCCGAGAGCTGATGCGGGAAGCGGTCGAGCAGAGGAAGCGGCAAGCCGACCTGGGCAGCGAGCGCCTCGCAGCGCGCGCGCACCTCCCCGCGTCCCTTCGCCGCGCCGAGCCGCAAGATCGGATCTGCAATCGCGCGCGCGGCGGTGAAGCGCGGATTGAGGCTGTCGGTCGGATCCTGGAATACCATCTGGATGCGTCGGCGCAGCGGCAATTTGGCGAAATTTTTGGCGGGAATAGCGCCGATGTCCTCGCCATCAAACATGATTACGCCGTCGCTCTTGTCAATGAGGCGCATGATCATGGTGGATGTCGTCGACTTGCCACAACCTGACTCTCCGACCAGGCCCACGCTCTCGCCGCGTGCGACCGTGAAGCTGATGCCGTCGACGGCGCGGAAGCTCTCTGGCTCCGGCGCCGGCTTCGGCGCCAAGATTTTCGCGAGCCCTTCGCCGAGCCGCTTGCGCGGATATTCCTTGACGAGCTTCTCCACCAACAGCAGCGGCGCGCCGCCATTGGCGTGCGAGCGCGCCGCAGAGTCGGTGCGGGCCGAGCTCGACGCTGGCATTGCTCCCCGAACCACAAAGGGCGGTGCCACATCGTCCCCTCCCCCGCTTGCGGGGGAGGGACAGGGAGGGGGCGCCAAAGACGATGGAGCATTTTCAGCCACCCCCTCCCCACCCCTCCCCCGCACGCGGGGGAGGGAGCAGACCGAGCTCGCACCCTGCCCTGGTCGCAGACCAACATCGCCTTCCGGCACGAGATCGCGCAGCGACGCGCCAGGACGCGGGGTCGCGCGCATCAGCTTGCGGGTATAGGGGTGCGATGGCGCGGTGAAAATCTCGCGCGCGGGCGCCGTCTCCACCACGCGGCCCTTCTCCATCACCACCACGCGATCGCAATACGTGGCGGCAAGCCCGAGATCGTGGGTGATGAGGATCGTCGACATGCCGCGTTCTCTGGTCAGTTCGACGATGAGGTCCATCACCGTCTTCTGCGTGGTCACGTCGAGCCCGGTCGTCGGCTCATCGGCGATGAGAAGCTGCGGCCGGCAGGCGAGCGCGAGCGCGATCACCACGCGCTGGCACATGCCGCCGGAGAGTTCGAAGGGATAGGCGTGGTAGCGCTCGCGCGGGCGGGCGATGCGCACCTGGTCGAGCATCTCGATCGCCTTGTCGGTGAGCGCGAAGGAGCCCGCCTGCGAGTGTTGCTTCAGCACGTCCTCGATCTGACGGCCAACCTTGCGGATCGGATTCAGCGCCGCGCGTGGGTTCTGAAAGATCATCGACATCTCGCGCCCGCGCAGGTCGCGCATCTCCTCTTCGCTGGCGGCGCGCACGTCGACCCCAGTGAAACGCACCGCGCCTTCGACGATGCGTCCGGCACGGTCGAGGATACGCATGACCGCATACGAGGTGACCGATTTTCCCGAGCCGGACTCGCCAACGATACCAACCGTCTCGCCCTTGCCGACACGCACGTCGACGTGCTCCACCGCGCGCACCACGCCGCGCCGGGTGCTGAACTCGACGGTGAGGTCCGCGATATCGAGCAGCGGCACGGCTTGGGTCATAGCGCTAGCTCACGTGCGCCGTTGCGGATCGACAATGTCGCGCAGCCCATCGCCGAGCAGGTTGAAGCAGAAGACGGCGACCATCAGCGCGGCGCCGGGAAACAGCGCGATCCACCATTCGCCTGACACCATGAAGACCGCCCCCTCCGCCACCATGATTCCCCATTCCGCGGTCGGCGGGCGCACGCCGAGGCCGATGAAGGAGAGGCCCGCGGCGTTGAGGATGGCGTAGCCCATGGTCAGGGACATCTGCACCACCATGATCGGCATGATGTTTGGCAGCACCTGCGCGAGCAGGATGCGCATCTCGCCGTTGCCGGACAGCCGAGCCGCCAGTACGAAGCCCGCCTCGCGCCGGACATTGGCTTCAGCGCGCGCGACGCGTGCGTAAAGAGGAAAATTCACAATCGCGGTCGCCAGCACCACGTTTTCGACCGTGTTGCCGAGCGCCGCGACGATGCCCATCGCCAGCACGAACAGCGGGAAGGCCATGATGGTATCGGCGATGCGGCCGACCACGCGATCGGTCCAGCCGCCGAGGAACCCGGCGGCGACGCCGGCGAGCCCGCCCATCAGGAAGACGAGCGCAACGGAGGTGACGGCGATGAGAAAATCGAGCCGCGTCGCCACCACGACCCGGCTGAACACATCGCGCCCGAGCTGATCGGTGCCGAACCAGTGCGCGGCCGAGGGCGCCTTGAGCGCAGAGGCAGTGTCGCTCGCCAGCGGATCGTAGGGAAGGAGATACGGGCCGATCAAAGCCGCGAGCACAATCAAAATAAAAAGTGCGAAGGCAAAGCCGGTCACCACGTTTTCCGACAGGATATAGCGGGCGTGGCGCAGCGCGGCGGCCAAACCGGTGTTGTGCGCGAGGGTGAGGGTTGGCGGCGCTTGTGTTTCGGCAAGATGGGCGTGCAGCGCTGCGACGGATTCGGTCGGCTCCCCTCCCCCTCGCGGGGGCCCGACTTGAGCAAGATAAGACGCGACCCGGGCAGGCCGGAGGCGGGTGAGGAAGGGAGCAGACCGAGCTTGTGAGGAGGGAGCAGACCGACTCTGTTGCCCGGGCGATGCGTTGCTCATGCCTCGATCCTCACGCGCGGATCGATGATGCCGTAAAGCACGTCGATTAAGAGGTTGAGCGCGACATACATCACCGCCATGGTCAGCACGAAGCCCTGCAGCGGCGCGAAATCCGACGCGATCAGCGCCTCAACCGCGAAAGAGCCGATACCGGGCCAGGCGAATACTTTCTCGACCAGCACGTTGGCGCCGAGCAGGAACGAGAACACCATGCCCAGCGTGGTCACGACCGGCAGCATGGCGTTGCGGAACGCGTAGGTCACGACCACCGTCATGGGCGAAAGTCCGCTGGCGCGCGCGGTGCGCACGTAGTCGGAGGCCAGCACCGCGAGCATGGACGCGCGCGTCATGCGGGCGATCGGCGCGAGCGCGAAGATGCCGAGCGTGAGTGCCGGCAGCACCAACTGCTTCAGGCTTGCGGCGAACACCTCGCCGTCGCCGGCGATCAAGCTATCGATCAGATAGAAACCGGTCACGTGCGGCGGTGGGCTGAAAAAGACGTCGAGGCGCCCGAGCGGCGCCGGCGCCCAGCCGATGAGATAATAAAAGACATAGACCAGGATCAGGCCGGTGAAGAAAACCGGCAGCGACACGCCTGCGGTCGCGATCACGCGGCAGAGGTGATCGATCATCGAGTTCGGCCGCGTCGCCGCCAAAATTCCGAGCGGCACCGCGATCGACACCGCCACGACGAGCCCGAGCAACGTGAGTTCGGCCGAGGCGGGCAAGCGCGTCTTGATCTCGTTTGCGACGGGCTGCCCCGTTGTCAGCGAGTTGCCGAGGTCGCCGCGCGCGAGGTCGCCGACGTAGCGAACGAATTGCACATAAAGCGGCTTGTCGAGCCCGAGCTTCACCCGAATCTGCTCGATCGCCGCCTTGGTGGCCGCGGGTCCTGCGAAATACGCGGCGGGATCGCCGGGCAGCGCGCGCGTCAGCAGGAAAGTGACGATGACCACGCCGACAAGGGCGATCAGCATGCGTTTGGCGGCCATCTTCAGCATGGCCGCCATCCTTTGGGGCAAACACCTGCCGCGATCTCGGTGTATTCCCCTCCCCGCCCTAACTTTGGCCGGAAGCGGCCAAGCCCGCAGCCGGCTGGGGAGGGCCTAGAGGTGGCGGTCGGAGTCGGTTGACGCGACTCGCACGACAACAACGACCTCCCTCCCCACACAAGGGAGCAGGGAGCAGACCGAGTCCGCGGCATCCGCTGCGCCCTGTTCCCCGGAACGGGCCTCACGCCTTCGCCAGCGTGCGGTAATCGAGTTGCCGGTGGAACCAGTAGCGGTAGCCCGACACGTTCTTCTGCATCGCGACGCTCAGCATCGGCTGGAACAGCGGCACGCGTGGCACCTCGGCGAACGCCTTCTCGACGAAGCCCTTCACGCTTCCATCGTAGGTCGCCTGATCTTTGTTCGCCGCCGCGGTGCGCGCGGCGTCGATCAGCGCGTCCATGTCCTTGTCCTGATAGCTCATTGTGTTGAACACGGCGTTCTGGCCGTGATAGCACCAGAAGAAGAAGTACTCGGGATAGTCGAGCCAGCCCGAGAAGAAGTTGGAGATCAGCGGCATCTCCTTCTTGAGCAGCTCGTTGCGCCAGTTGGCCCCGGGCACCTTGTTGATCGTTGTTCGGATCCCGATCTGGGCAAGGCTCTCCTGCACCAGCACGCAGAGCGGCTCGTTGACTGCTCCGAACCCGAGGTCAAACGAAAGCGTGGTCTCGAAGCCTTCGGGATGGCCGCTTTCGGCCAGAAGCTGCTTCGCTTTGGCGAGATCGGTCGTGTAGTGATGCGGCTGCGGCCAGGCAGTCTCCATCGGCGCATCGGCTTTGGCGCCGTAGAGCGGAACGGCCAGGCCGAACATCACCGCGTCCATGATTTTCTGATAGGGAATGGCGTAGGCGACCGCCTGGCGGACCTTCAGATTGTTGAACGGCGGGTTCTTGCAGTTCATGCCGATATAGCCGATGCCGTTGCCGATCGGCGTGGTGGCGACGGCGAGCTTGCCGAGCTGCTTGAGCTCGACGAAATCCTTGTTCGGTAGATCGACCGAGATGTCGGCGTCGCCGCGCTCGAGCAATGCGCGCCGATTACCGGCCGATGGCACCGTGCGCCACACGATGCGTTTGACTTTCGGCAGAGGGCCGCTCTTCCAATTGTCGTTGCGCTCGAACACCACCTCGGTGCCCGGCTGCCAGCGCGTGACCTTGTAGGCGCCCCCGCCGGCGATGTTGCCCTTGGTGTACTCGAGGCCCCAGGGGTCCTTCTCGGTCGCGTTCTTCTTGACCAACTCGGAGTGATAGACCGCCGGCACGATGACGGCGAGGTCGGGCATCGTGAGCCGGTCCTTGCGGATGAAGTCGACGCGGAAGGTATGGTCGTCGACGGCGACGAACTGCTCGGGTTTCTCGAGCGAGCCCGCTTTCATCTGGAAGGTCGGGAAGCCGCCAACGGTGACGGCTCGATCGAACGACCACTTCACGTCCTTGGCGGTGATCGGCGTTCCATCGTGGAAAGTCGCATCTTTGCGCAGCTTGAAGGTGACCGACGTAGCGGTGAGGTTCCAGTCCTCGGCGAGCTCGGGGAGGAACGTGTCGCGATCGTAGGATTCCACCCCGTCGGGCAAGACCTTCTTGCCGTGCGTCATGAGCCGGTCGTAGCAATTCCACGCCACCTCGTAGCCCGGCCGGTTGGTGCCGACGCCGTGGATATCGAAATTGTTGGGACCATATTCGGTCACGGCCAGCACCGTTTCTTGGCGCGACTGGGCCCGCGCGGGGGACCAAATCGCCGGTGCCGCGGGCAGGACGCTTCCGGCCGCCAGCGCGGTCATGGATTTCAGGAATTGGCGACGTTTCATTTGCAACCTCTCATCGGGGTGCCCCAATGGTCAAAAGCAAAAGATGGGCCGGATTTTGCGGTAGGCGGGCGGGCGGATCACACGAGCAGCCATGGGCGACGGGTCGCCGAACCCGGCTACGGTGCTCGAAACTTCAGCGATTGCCTAACAAACAGGCGCACGACCCGGGTTTGTCCGTAGGGCTCAGGGCCAAGCATAGCCCATCGAACACTCGCGTGAGGACGGTTGCGTCCGGTCATCCACGGTCGGTTTGCGACATCGCAAAGACCTTATGGCCGGGCGAGACTCTGCCATGACGACGCAGGCTTTCGGAAAATCCTGCAAAAACGATGGATTGGCACGGCCATTGCTAATTTGCCGGCAGATGTCGGCGCGCGGCGCCGGCTGCAAGATGGAGCGCGCGCCATGTCGACCTTCGACAACCCCTTCGACCCCGAGCGCCGGCTCAGTCGCGGCTGCGTATGCGGGCGCCATCGCAGCCAGGCCGAGCACGACGAGGATGCGCGCCGGCAGCTTCACTGCACCCCGGCCGAGCAAAGTGTTGCGAGCGAAGAGAAGCGCTACCAGGGCGTCGTCGCCTCCGCGGTGATGCGTGCCGTCTTCCCGCAGGATCGCGCGCGCCGCACCTTCTTGAAATCGGTCGGCGCCTCAACGGCGCTTGCCGCGCTCTCGCAACTTTTCCCGCTCGACACGGCGACCGAGGTATTTGCGCAGGCCGGCACGCCGGAGAAGAAGGATCTCAAAGTCGGGTTCATCCCGATCACGTGCGCGACGCCCATCATCATGGCGCATCCCATGGGCTTTTACAGCAAGCACGGCCTGAACGTCGAGGTAATCAAAACCGCCGGTTGGGCGGTGATTCGCGACAAGACGCTCAATAAGGAATACGATGCCGCCCATATGCTCTCGCCGATGCCACTCGCGATCACGCTCGGCGCAGGCTCGAACCCGATCCCCTATACCATGCCGGCGGTCGAAAACATCAATGGCCAGGCAATCACGCTCGCGGTCAAGCACAAGGACAAGAACGATGCGAAGCTCTGGAAGGGCTTCAAGTTCGCTGTGCCGTTCGATTATTCCATGCACAATTATTTGTTGCGTTACTATGTCGCGGAGCATGGGCTCGACCCCGACACCGACATCCAGATCCGAGCGGTGCCGCCGCCCGAGATGGTCGCCAATCTGCGCGCCGACAACATCGACGGCTTTCTCGGCCCCGACCCGTTCAACCAGCGCGCAGTCTATGACGGCGTCGGCTTCATCCACATCCTGTCGAAGGAGTTGTGGGAAGGGCATCCGTGCTGCGCGTTCGCGGCCTCCAAGGAATTCGTCACCACCATGCCGAACTCGTACGCGGCGCTGCTCAAATCGATCATCGACGCCACCGCATTCGCGCATAAGGCTGAGAACCGCAAGGAGATCGCCGCCGCCATTGCGCCGGCGAACTATCTCAATCAGCCGGAGACAGTGCTCGAGCAGATCCTCACCGGCACCTATGCCGATGGGCTGGGCAACGTGAAGCGCGACCCCAATCGCATCGATTTCGATCCCTTCCCGTGGCAATCCTTCGCGATCTGGATCCTCACGCAGATGAAGCGCTGGGGCCAGATCAAGGGCGAGGTCGACTACAAGGCGGTGGCCGAGCAAGTTTATCTTGCGACCGATACCGCCAAGCTGATGAAGGAGGTCGGGCTTGCCGCGCCGACGACGAGCTCGAAGAGCTTCAAGGTCATGGGCAAGGAGTTCGATCCGCAAAAGCCGGACGAGTATCTCAGGAGCTTCGGGATCAAGCGGGTTTGAAATCAACGGTCATGCGCGCGCTTGACCCGGGCATCCACCATTTCGAAACGCGATGGGTGGCCGGGGCTAAGCCCGTCCATGACGAAGTAGCAACCGTTTCGCCGGGAGACGGATCATGACGTGGCGCGCGGCGCTGGTGTCGCTGTTGCTGTTCGGCCTGTTCATCGCCGTGTGGCACCTCGCCATCACCGGCAGCGGCCCCGCCGCAACGATGGACCCGGAATACGCCAAGCTCGTCGGAGCGACCGCGAGCCAAGGCAAATCAGCGATGCCCGGCCCCGCCGACGTCGCGTTGAAAGTCTGGCAGCACCTCAAGGACCCCTTCTACGACCGCGGCTCGAACGACAAGGGACTTGGCATCCAGCTTGGCTATTCGATCGCGCGGGTGATGACCGGTTATCTCATCGCCGTGGCGGTGGCGATCCCGATCGGCTTTCTCATCGGCATGTCGCCGCTGATGAGCCGGGCGCTCGATCCGTTCATCCAGGTGCTCAAGCCGATCTCGCCGCTCGCCTGGATGCCGCTGGCGCTCTACACCATCAAGGATTCCAGCCTGTCCTCGATATTCGTGATCTTCATCTGCTCGCTCTGGCCGATGCTGATCAACACCGCCTTCGGTGTCGCCGCGGTACGCAAGGAATGGCTCAACGTGGCGCGCACGCTCGAGGTCGGCACGTTCCGCCGCGCGTTCACCATCATCCTGCCGGCGGCGGCGCCGACCATCCTCACCGGGATGCGAATTTCCATCGGCATCGCCTGGCTGGTGATCGTGGCGGCCGAGATGCTGGTCGGCGGCACCGGCATTGGCTACTTCGTCTGGAACGAGTGGAACAACCTCTCAATCACCAACGTGATCACCGCGATCCTGGTGATCGGGCTCGTCGGCATGGTGCTCGACCAGGTTCTCGCGCGCGCGACGCGGCTCGTGACGTTCCCGGAGTGAGGATTTGCAAATCAGCGCCTGATTACAATCGATGACCGATAAATTCATCTCCATTGAGGGCGTCAGCAAGCGGTTTCCAGCGCCGGCCGGCGGCGCCACGATTGTGTTCGATGATTTGTGGCTGTCGATGGCGCGCGGCGAATTCGTCTGCATCATCGGGCATTCCGGCTGCGGCAAGACCACGGTGCTCAACATCCTGGCCGGTCTCGACGCGCCCTCGGGCGGCACCGTCATCGTCGACAATCAGGCGATCGAGGGCCCCAGCCTCGACCGCGCCGTGATCTTCCAGAG
>VAZQ01000033.1:9584-10631 GCA_005883115.1 Alphaproteobacteria bacterium
CGCCTATGCGGTGGCGTCGAAATGGCGGCGCTGGAAGCGGCCGCAGGTGCGCGCGCACGCGCAGAAATTCATCGACCTGGTCGGGCTGACCGGCGCCGAGCACAAGCGGCCGGCCGAGCTCTCCGGCGGGATGAAGCAGCGGGTCGGGATCGCACGGGCGCTCTCGATTGAGCCGAAGATCATGCTGATGGACGAACCGTTCTCCGCGCTCGACGCGCTCACGCGAGGCACGCTTCAGGACGAGGTCCGGCGCATCTGCGTCGAGACCGGACAGACCGTGTTCATGATCACCCACGACGTCGACGAAGCGATCTACCTCGCAGATCGCGTGGTGCTGATGACCAACGGCCCCAACGCAGTGCTCGCGGAGGTCGTGGAAAATCCATTGCCGAAGGAACGCCAGCGCAACGACGTCCATCGGCATCCGCTCTATTACGGCGTGCGCAATCACATCATCGACTTTCTCGTGAGCCGGAGCAAAAATTTCGCCGACGAAATGAAAGAGGCGACTTACAACCGCCGACACGTGCCGGTGGTGCGGCCCGGGGCGCCGCCTAGCGCAGCAACCTCAGTGAGCTCCCTCTCCCCATTTGGGGAGAAGGATGGCCTGAGAGGGTTACAAAGCGTCCGCCGACGCGCCGAGGGCTAAGTCGCGAACTTTTTCTAATGCGCCAGCAATCCAGCGGCCCAATATCAGGGAGACGTCAATGACCCGTGCCGATCTCACCGAGAAAATTCTCGATCTCAAGCGCGCCAAGGGATGGAGCTGGAAATACATCCACGAGAAGATCGGCGGGACGTCGCCGGTGCTGCTGGTCGGCGCGCTGCTCGGTCAGATGAAGCTGACGAAGCCGCAAGCAGCCAACGCCGCCGATCTGTTCGGGCTGTCGAAGACAGAGGCGGCGATGCTCAACGAGGTGCCGATGCGCGGCGCCGGCGTGCCGATGCCGCCGACCGACCCGCTGATCTACCGCTTCTACGAGCTGGTGATGGTGAACGGGCCGGCGTGGAAGGCGCTGATCGAGGAGGAATTCGGCGACGGCATCA
>VAZQ01000034.1 GCA_005883115.1 Alphaproteobacteria bacterium
GGCGACAATGACTCGCAATGCCACGAATGCGGCAAGGCCCGCATAACCCACGACGAGCGCGAGCGCGATCAGCACCGCCAGCAGCAAGCCCAGTGGATGGACCCAGGCCGCGACAACGAGCGCATCGCCGCGCTGCGTCCTGATCTGCCGCAACCGGACGACGAGATGCGCCAAAAAGGCCGCCGTTACCGCTGCGAACAGCGCATTCGTGGCAACCGTGACGATCAGTGGCGCGAACAAGGTCTTGTGCGCCACCTGCGACACGATCAGCACGGCGAGGGCGCGCGCGGACCAGACCAGGTGATTGTGGTAGCAGAGCGCCGTGGCATCGTCCTCCTGCACCAGGCGCCGTTGCGGCTCCCACGGTGCGAACAGCCCGCGGGCTACGCCGTAACCGAAGCTCGCGGCCGCGACGCCGGCGAGCAGGCCCTCGGCAATCTGTTCGACGCGAGCGGTCAATAAGCCGAACGCCTCGAATGTCAGCAACGCCGCGGCGGTTGCCAATGGCGTGCGGCCGGTGAACCAGACGAAAACCCACAGCGCGGCCCAAGCTTTGGCCGAGCGGGTCTCCATCGGATGAGCGAGCAGTCGGGGAAACCACCATCGGGACAATGCGATCGCAACGGCAATGATCCCAAGCGTGATCAGAACCGCGGCGCTCCACTGCAGGCGGTCACCGCGTTCGCCAATCCACGTGTTGAACACCGCCCTTTCCGCGCGCAATTCGATCGGGAAAGCCCGCAGCGTGTCCATCCAAAAGAAGGGATCGAGCACGCTGGGGGTGCGGGCGAACAGCTCTCTGGCATACAGCGAGTGCCGCTTCTGCGACACGCGCTCGCTCAATTGATCCGCTCTGAGCGAGAGGACCTTGGCCTGCTTCAATTCACCGTCGAGCTCGCCGAATTGCTTCGTCAACTCCTCGCGCTGGCTGGCGATGTCGGCGCTCTCGGGCGGCGCATCCTTCGCCGGCGTGGGCCCGAGCTGCTTGACGCGCTCCTCCAGCTCACGGACACGAGGCTCGAGCTCATCGACCTGGGCGCGAAGGGTTTCCGTCGCCGTATTGAGGGTTTGTCGAAAACGCGCGAGTGTTTCCGGCGTCACATCTTCGCTGTCCACGCCGGCTTCGATCTCGTCGAGCGAAGACTTGATCGACTCGAGCGAGGGCGGTTCGCTGGATTGTGCTTGTGCCTGCGCGGGGCGATCGAGGACCGTGGCCGAAACGAGAAACGCGCCCGCGATGGCCAAACAAACGGCATGCCGTCCCAGGGCAAGCCAAGTGCGCCTGATCGTCATAAGACCGTCTCCCTCGTTGCGCGGGAATGCTACCGAGAACGGCGTCCGATTTGCTCGCCTTGCGCGCTGCGCGAGAGCAGTGGGCGAGGCAAGCCCCCAGCGCCTTGATTCCCTCAAGACCCGCGTCTAAGACCCTGACCGGGCACGGAAAGCATGATCGTCCTGATCGACAATTACGACAGCTTCACGTTCAACCTGTTCCACTATCTGGGCGGACTAGGGGCGGACGCGGTGGTCTATCGCAACGACAAGATCACAGCCGATCAGGTCGTGGCGATGGAGCCGGAGGCGATCGTGCTGTCACCTGGTCCCCGCACCCCCCGCGATGCCGGCATCTGCCTCGAGCTCATAGCGAAGGCGGCGCCCGCGATACCCCTGCTCGGCGTGTGCCTGGGCCACCAGGCGATCGGGGAAGCCTATGGCGGCGCAGTGGTCCGCGCTCCGGTGCAGGTTCATGGCAAGCTGTCGGAGATCATCCACCAGGGCGGCGGCATATTCCGCGGCCTCATCGCGCCGTTCAAGGCAACGCGCTACCATTCTCTCGTGGTCGAGCGGGCAAGCTTGCCGCCCGAGCTTACGGTCACGGCGGAAACCGGTGATCGTCTCATCATGGGATTGGCGCATCGCACGTTGCCGGTGCACGGTGTTCAATTTCATCCTGAGAGCATTGCCTCCGAGTACGGCCATCTCATGCTGCGGAACTTTCTCGACATCGCCGCCGTCTGGAACGCCGCGGGGGGCCGCCAGCCGACCGGCGCTCGGGCGAGCCGCCGAGTTTCCTGAGATCTCAAAGTGACCGACGAACTCAAGGGATTGATCGCTAAGGCTGCGACCGGCGCTACGCTGAGCCGCGAGGAAGCCGCCCGCGGGTTTGACACGATGATGTCGGGCGAGGCGACACCTTCGCAAATGGGCGCGCTGCTCATGGCGCTGCGCGTGCGCGGCGAAACTGTCGACGAGATCACCGGCGCAGTAACCGCAATGCGCGAGAAGATGCTGCGGGTCGCAGCGCCACCCGACGCGATTGATGTGGTCGGCACTGGCGGGGACGCCTCCGGCTCTTTCAACATCTCGACCTGCGCCGCCTTGATCGTGGCTGGCGCGGGCGTTGCGGTGGCCAAGCACGGCAACCGAGCTCTCTCGTCGCGCTCGGGCGCGGCCGACGTGCTCGCAGCGCTCGGCGTGAACATCGAGTTGACGCCGCAAGGCGTCACGCGCTGCATCAAAGAAGCCGGTATCGGTTTCATGTTCGCGCCGGCGCATCATCCGGCCATGAAGAACGTCGGCCCCACGCGGGTCGAGCTCGGCACGCGTACCATCTTCAATCTCCTGGGCCCGCTCTCCAATCCTGCCGGGGTCACGCGACAAATGGTCGGTGTGTTCTCGCGCCAATGGATTGAACCGCTGGCGCTGGTGCTGAAAAATCTAGGCTCCGAATCGGTGTGGGTCGTGCACGGCTCGGACGGCCTCGACGAGATCACCACGGCGGGGCCGACCTATGTAGCCGCCCTCGAGAACGGCGCGGTGCGCACGTTCGAGATCACGCCTGAGGCGTTGGGATTAAAACGGGTCAAGCCCGAGGCGCTGCGCGGCGGGAGCGCCAAGGAGAACGCGCAGGCGCTCCTCCAGGTGCTCAAGGGCAAGGGCGGCGCTTTCCACGATATTTCGATCCTCAATGCAGCGGCGGCGCTTATGGTTGCGGCGCGTGCCAAGGATCTCAAAGGAGCGCTTGCGCTCGCCCAGGCATCGATCGATTCCGGCGAAGCCGCGAACCGGCTCCAGCGTCTGGTTACGATTTCGAATGCGTGAGAATTGCACGATGGCTTTTCTCGCACGCCACACCGACTCAAGAACCGAGTAAGGCCGCCATGGCGGACATTCTCATCGAGATCGAGGCCTACAAA
>VAZQ01000035.1 GCA_005883115.1 Alphaproteobacteria bacterium
ACGTCGAAACGGGGTTCATCAATCGGTCGAAGGGGCCGAGAGAGTTAATGGTGGCGGGTAGACGGTCCGGTCCCGCAGTTTCCGAGTTTACAAAGAATTCAACACAGCAATCGGGATAGCCGAAAAGCTGCCCAAGCAGGCGATGATCTCCGTAAAGCTCAACCTGCTCCGCTCCCGCTGCAATATCGGCAGAAACCCCGAAATATACGAGGCTCATAGCATCCGGACGGTCGTCGGCTACAAAAAGCGCGGCGTGTCGCGTTTCGGGTATGGCATCGGGAACGCTGACCAGGCGAGCTCGGCCAATACAACAATACAGTCCGAGTTCGGCTGCGGCTTCTAAGAACTGGGGCGCTTGGTCTGGCGACACTGCCAAGCGCCCGGCCGGTCTCGCTCGCGTGGCAACGGTAGCAACCGCCAGGTAACCCGAAATGCCCAGCTCATCAGCGATGCAGCGCTCTGGGCCGTGGAGTCGCTCACGCAGTCGCACATAGGCATCGGCATAGGCGTCGTCTGCAACTGAGCTTACCGGTTGCAAACGATCTCCTCTGTGCGGCAGCACGACATGCCGCGTTTTACGAACTGAGGACGCTCGTCGACACCCACAGGTGCGTAAGGTATCACTTCCTTGTTGGCGCCGTTCTGGTTGCCGGTGCGGCTCTCGCCCGCGACCCCTCGTTGTTGTGGCTCCCGTGACCCATCAGCCTGGCGCAGGAATCGAGAGGTTGAATGTTTGACGCTTGAGCGTTCGTGATGAAGTTTTTCACGATTTCTTCAAGCTTGGAGATTTGCTCTGGAGACCATTCGCTCTGAGACGGCACGGTGTTGGCAGCGGCCGGCGTCGCAACCGTCGCAGCGCCTACAAGGCCAGCCCCTTTGAGAAACTTGCGGCGGCTGGTCTGGTCTTCGTTTTGTCCACTCATGACAAGTCCTCTTGCACTGTGTGGGACAACTTGACAGGCTATCTCAGATTGTTGCGCCCCGCAAGCAACCTGCGACTTGACGCGCCCGACGGAGGGGAACGTGCCGCGTCATATCGATGAATCAGATATCATCGCGCATTACTCGCGGCGCAATGCCCGTGCCAAGCCCCACCTGCCAAAACTGTTGGACGGTATGACGCTCACAACGAGCGCTTTTGGAATGGGCGACGCCGTCGTCTTGAGCGACTTGCCGCGAGCGGGAAATCAGAATGACAGGTTGATGAGCGTCTTTTCGCCAAGCGAATACTTTCAAACGATCATGAGCTTCAATCCATACTACAAACCTGGCTTGATGCCATTCTGTGCGGTTGCCGACGTACTTTATCATTCGTTCGATCTAGGAAACGGCCATCTCATTCAAAGATTGCGACGTGCTTATGGACTTCCGATCGAGCTGAAACCCCATGGCTGTATCGAAGTCGCAGCAAGAACGACGCTGTCGAGAATAGCGCTGCATTTCGAAGCCGGAAGCCAAGCCGAATGGCAAAGGCACCACATTCGTCCAGATGCTCGAATGTTGTCGCGCTCCAGCAAAGCTGCGCTTGAAGCATTGATAGCGGTGCGCCCGGATTTCGAGTTCGTTGAGCTAGGCAAACGCGCCTGCGGAATAAAAGGAGCAATCGACTACACCGGTATATCGCTAACCGAAACAATCGAGGTCATAGCAAGCGCCAGATATTTCATCGGAATAATGTCCGGGCCGATGCACTTGGCGGCGGCACTGAATCTCAAGTTAATCTGCATAACGAATTTCCCGTCGCCTGAATCGATCTGCCTGCCGACTTTGAAAGACATAGACCAGGTCGAATCGGAGTGGTTCTATCCACAAAGCGTCATTCTGCATCAGGACGGCGACGGACCTTTCGTAAAGCAGGTGAGCACTGAAAATCTCCAGCGCGCATTGGACGGAGATCTCTACCCCTACTGGTCGGACAAGTATCTTGTGCTGATTGAGGAGCACATAAAATGAGTAGCGCCTGCTGCAATCGGCAGCATGTCTGGCCCGCACCAGTGAAATCAGAAAACTGGTCCGGTCACGGCGTGGCGTTGCTTGATGCTACGTCGCATTCGCGATACGCGGCTCACATTTTCGAAGGCAAATAAAGCGCGATGGCGGGAAACGCAATCAAGATGATCAGCCGCACGATGTCGGTGACGATGAACGGCAACACGCCGTAGAAGATCGTCGAAATCTTCACATCCTCAACCACGCTCTTGATCACGAAGATGTTCATGCCGACGGGCGGATGGATGAGACCGAGCTCGACCGTCATCACGATGATGACCCCGAACCAGATCGGATCGAATCCGAGCTCCTTGATGACGGGGAAGATGATCGGCACGGTGATGATGATCATGGCCAGCGCATCCATCAGACATCCGAGCACGAGATACATGATCATGATGAGCGACAGCACGCCATAACGGCCGAGCCCGAGTCCGGTGAGGAATTCGGTGACCTTCTGCGGCGTCTGCGTGACGGTGAGGAAGTAGCCGAACAGGATCGCGCCGATCAGCACGGTGAACACCGCGGCGGTCACGCGCGTGGTCTCGAGCAGCGATCGATAGATATCCGCCGGTGACAGGCGTCCGCGTGCGACGCCGATGACGAAAGCGCCGCCGGCGCCGGCGCCGGCGGCTTCGGTTGCGGTAAACAAGCCGCCGTAAAGCCCGCCGATCACAAAGGCAAACAACAGAAGCGTCGCCCAGATATCGCGCAGCGCCGCGAGGCGTTCCTTCCACGAACTGCGCGGTCCTTCGGGCAGGAATTTCGGCCGCGTCCAACCGATCATCGTGATGGTGATCATGTACATAGCGACCGCGAGCGCGCCCGGCAAAACGCCGGCGATGAACAGCTTGCCGACGTCCTGCTCCGTGATCAGGCCGTAGACGGCGAGCACGGTCGAGGGCGGAATCATGATGCCCAGCGTTCCGCCGGCGGCGACGACGCCGGTGGCGAAGGACTGCGGATAGCCGAAGGCGCGCATCCCGGGATAGGCGACCCTAGAGAAGGTCGCCGCGGTCGCGACGGAGGAGCCGCAAATAGCCGCAAACCCACCGCAGGCGGCGATCGTGGCGATGCCGAGCCCACCCTTGAGGTGACCGACGAATGCATTGGCGCCACGAAAAAGCTCGCGGCTCATGCCCGAGGTGGTGGCGAATGCCCCCATGAGCAGAAACAAGGGTACCACCGCGAAGTTGTAATCGGTCACGGTGCGCATGGTCGTGTGGCCGACGTTCTTGAGCGCCGCGGCGCCGCCGACGATGAAGGCAAAGCCGCTCACCCCGACCAATCCCATAGCCATGCCGACCGGCACGCGCAGCAGCATCAGCACGAATAAAGAGATGAAACCCAGGATTGCGACGGCGTCGGAGCTCATCGATATCATTCGACTGGCTTGATTTGCTCAACCCGGGTCAGCAATTCAGGATGAAAGATCAGCCGGTAGGTGCGCAGCGCAATCAGGATCACCGCCGAGACGTCGCCGATCCAGGCCAGCGCGAAGAATGGCCAAGTCGGCAGCCGCAGATCGAAAGTGAGCACGTTGTCGGCGCGCGTCGTCCAGACCTTGTCGTAGAGTGTGAAGGTCTGCACCGCGACCACGAACAACAGAACGAGCGTTGCGAATACGTCGATCGCGCGTTGATACCGCGCGCCCACATTGGCATAGAGAAGATCGACGGTGATATGGGTGCCGCGATAGGAGGTGGCGCCAATTCCCCAGAAGATCAGCACGCCGAGCAGCAGGCGGCCGAAGTCGTAGCTGTCGGGAATCGAGACGCCGAAGAAATAGCGCAACAGCACGGACACGAAGACGTCGGCGGCGACGATGCCGACAAACAGCGCGGCCAAAAACTCGATGGAATCGATGAACCGATCGGCGAATTTAGGCTTCACGTCACGGCCCCTTCGCCGTTAATCTAGGCCACGTGTCCCGGATGCGGTGCAGCGCGTAGCTCTTGCGTAGCGGTGCACCGCTGATCCGGGACTGCCAAACGCAGTCAAGCTTGCGCAGACTGCGTAAACTTGTCTGCGCTCCGTAACGGTCCCGGGTCTGCAGCGCACCACTTCGTGCTGCGCTGCGCCCGGGACCACGCATCTGATGCTCCGCCCCTCAATACCCCGCCTTGTATTGGGCGAGCGACTGCTTGAGCTCC
>VAZQ01000073.1:0-11771 GCA_005883115.1 Alphaproteobacteria bacterium
TTGAAGAAGCAGGGCCATTGGAAGGAGGATTACGCAAACAAGCTTGGCGCCGTGACGCCGGTGAGGTCGCAATGATGCGTTCACGTATTCGCGCGCGGAATGATCCAACGGGCAGACGATGATCGCCGAATCAGGCCACTACGCTCTCGTGCTTGCGCTTGCATTGGCGCTTGTTCAAATGACCGTCCCGTTCGTTGGAGCGCGCAAGAATGATCCCGTGCTGATGGCTGTGGCGGGACCGACGGCAGTCGCGCAATTGTGTTTCGTCGCGCTCGCGTTTGGCGCGCTCATGATTTGTTACGTGCGGTCCGATTTTTCCGTCCTCAACGTATTCGAAAACTCCCATTCAGCAAAGCCGCTCGTCTACAAACTTAGCGGCGTGTGGGGCAATCACGAAGGCTCGATGCTGCTATGGGTCTTCATTCTTACCGTCTTTGGCGCGCTGGTCGCCCTGTTCGGTGCCAACCTGCCGGCACGCCTGAAGGCCAGCGTGCTCGCGGTGCAGTCCTCGATCGCGGCTGCGTTCCTTCTCTTCATCCTGATCACGTCGAATCCGTTCCTGCGCATCTCCGAGGCGCCGTTCGAGGGTCGCGACCTCAATCCTATACTGCAGGATCCAGGATTAGCCATTCATCCGCCGCTGCTCTATGTCGGCTATGTCGGGCTCTCAATCTCGTTTTCCTTCGCGATTGCCGCGCTCATCGAGGGGCGCATCGATGCCGCCTGGGCGCGCTGGGTACGGCCGTGGACTCTGCTCGCCTGGATATTTCTGACCCTCGGTATCGCGATGGGCTCCTATTGGGCGTATTACACGCTCGGGTGGGGCGGGTGGTGGTTCTGGGACCCGGTCGAGAATGCATCCTTCATGCCTTGGCTCGCGGCCACGGCGCTGCTTCACTCTGCCCTCGTAATGGAGAAACGGGATGCGCTCAAAGTATGGACGACCCTGCTTGCGATATTGGCTTTCTCGCTCTCCCTGATTGGCACTTTTCTCGTGCGCTCGGGCGTGCTCACGTCAGTGCACGCGTTTGCCACCGACCCGATGCGCGGCGTATTTATATTAATGATCCTGGCGGTGTTCATCGGTGGTAGTTTCGCACTGTTCGCACTCCGTGCCCCCCTGCTCAAACAGGGAGGGCTGTTCGCGCCGGTTTCGCGGGAAGGCGCGCTTGTGCTCAACAATCTATTCTTGGTGAGTGCCTGTGCGACCGTATTCATAGGTACACTCTACCCACTGGCGCTGGAGGCGCTCACGGGAGAAAAAATTTCGGTCGGTGCTCCGTTCTTCAACGCCACCTTCGTCCCGTTGTTCATTCCACTCCTGATCGCAGTGCCGTTCGGTCCGCTGCTGGGTTGGAAGCGAGGCGACCTGCTGGGTGTTGCCCAGCGGCTTGTCGGCGCTGCTGGGGTCGGCCTAATCACTGTCGCAGTCGTTTTCGCCATGGAAGGGGGTGGGCCAATCCTGGTGCCATTCGCGATCGGTCTTGCCCTATACGTGATGGCCGGTGCCTTGACCGAAGTCGTGGAGCGCACGGGTTTGCTCAAAGTGCCGCTCGCGACCGCATTTGCGCGTGCAAAAGGGTTGCCGCGCTCGGCCTGGGGCGCCACCTTCGCGCATTTTGGCCTTGGCATCGCGCTGCTCGGGATTATCGGCGAGACGCAGTGGAGCCTTGAGCGCATCGCGGAACTCAGGCCGGGACAATCGATCTCGATCCGGCGCTATGATTTCCAATTCGATGGGCTGACCACGCGGCAAGGTCCCAACTACCGCGATCTTACCGCCCATTTCACGGTCCGGCGTCATGGCGAGATAGTCGGAGCGATGGAGCCGGCAAGGCGCAGCTTCCCTTCGCGCGGTACCGCCATCACCGAAACCGCGCTCATGACACGAGGAGTTTCACAGCTCTACTTGTCGCTTGGGGAGCCAAATCCGGATGGTTCGCTCGCGGTGCGACTCTATTACAAGCCGTTGGTGTTGCTCATCTGGTTCGGCGCTGTGGGCATGGCCATCGGCGGCGTGCTGTCGCTCTCGGACCGTCGTCTGCGCGTGGGCGCCCCCAAGCCGGCGCGGACCAAGACCGCCCTGTTGCCAGCGGAGTAGGGTCCATGAGGCGTCTCCTCGTCATAGCACTGCTCACGCTGTTGGTCGTGCCGACAGCGATTGCAGTCGAGCCCGACGAAATCCTTTCGGACAGTGTGTTGGAAGCACGCGCCCGCGCGCTGTCCAAGGAACTGCGCTGCATGGTGTGCCAGAATCAGTCGATCGACGACTCGCAGGCGCCGCTGGCGCGCGACTTGCGCGTCCTCGTGCGCGAACGATTGCAGATGGGCGAGAGCGATCAGCAGGTCGTCGATTTTCTGGTCACACGTTACGGCGAGTTCGTGCTGCTGCGGCCGCGGTTTTCATGGCATACAGCGCTGCTGTGGTTCGGTCCGTTAGCGATCCTCATCATTGGAGCAAGCGGGGTGCTCGTGTTGGCACGCCGCTATCGAGCCAAAGTTGGTCGATCGGCCGCAAACCACGAAGGGCTCACGGCGGCGGAAGCGGCCCGGGTATCAGAAATTTTGCGCGCCGGCGAACACTGAGCCGCTTGCGATCTCGAGATAAGTCATTGCAGTATCGTCATTTTTTAGCCTTATCGACGTTACGAAGTTTTAATTTCGCCGACACCGCCCTGTAAGGAAGCGCTCCCCATCTTGCTGTGGCAACGGGGCGCCGCTCGGTGCCCGCCGCACAGAACCATATGGAGTAGCTTATGACTGCGAGCGTTCCCGCTCCGAAATCGCGCATCCTCTCCGCGCATCGTCTCGTATTGCTCGCCGGCATCGCTGGCCTTGGTACGACCCTGCTAATCGGCGGCGCTGGATTTCTCCCGCAGCCGACGAACTCAGATCTGAGCGCGGTCGCTTACGCGCAAGGCGTCGAGCGCCCGGTGGGATTTGCCAATATCGTCGAGAAGGTGAAGCCCGCTGTCATTTCAGTCCGCGTTAAGGTTACGGGCGGCGCCACGATGATGGGAAATGTCGAACGGTTCTTCCGCCGCTTCGGCTTGCCGGAGGGACTCAGTCCCGAGCAACCGCGCACCAGCCCGCGCGAGCGCCTCGTGACCGGCCAAGGCTCCGGCTTCTTTATTAGCGCCGATGGTTACGCCGTGACGAACAATCACGTTGTCGACAAGGCCAGTACAGTCGAAGTTATTGCCGATGACGGGAAAACCTATACCGCCAAGGTAATCGGTACCGATCCGCGCACCGATATTGCACTTATTAAAGTCGAGGGCCGCGGCGATTTCCCCTATGTGCAGCTCGCCGAAAAGTCGCCGCGCATCGGGGATTGGGTGCTGGCGGTCGGTAATCCGTTCGGCCTCGGCGGCACTGTGACGGCCGGCATCGTTTCGGCGCGGGGCCGCGATATCGGGGCGGGACCGTACGACGACTTCATTCAGATCGACGCCCCGGTCAACAAAGGCAACTCCGGCGGACCGACTTTCGACGTCGACGGCACCGTGATTGGCGTCAACACAGCTATCTTCTCCCCCTCGGGCGGTTCGGTTGGCATCGCTTTTGCGATTCCTGCTCCGACCGTGAAGACGGTTGTGGGCCAGCTCAAGGAGAACGGCAAAGTGACCCGCGGGTGGATCGGCGTGCAGATCCAGCCCGTCACCGCGGAGATTGCTGACAATCTTGGTCTGAAAACCCCGCACGGCGCGCTGATCGCCGAACCACAGGCGAATAGCCCGGCCGCCAAGGCAGGCATCGTGGCCGGTGACGTGATCACGGCCGTGAATGGCAGCCCGGTGAAGGACGCCAGAGACCTCGCGAAGCAGATCGGCAACCTGGCGCCTGGCTCGAGCGCGAAGCTGACGGTGTGGCGCAAGGGTGAGGAGAAGACATTCTCAGTTCCCCTTGGCGAATTGCCAAATCAGCGTGAGGCGCGGGGGAACACGATGCCGGACTCCTCCAGCCCAGAGGGGACCGATGTGCCGCGGCTCGGCCTCACGGTGGCGCCGGCCGGCCAAGTCGCCGGTAGCGGCTCCGAAGGGGTGGTCGTCACCGAAGTTGATCCCGATGGGATTGCCTCCGACCAGGGCGTCAAGACCGGTGATGTCATTCTTGAGGTGGGCGGCAAGAAGATTGCCAGCCCTTCCGACGTGCGCACCGCGCTGACGGAAGCGCAGAAAGAGGGCAAGCGCACGATCCTCATGCGGGTGAAGTCGGGTGACGCGACGAGGTTCGTCGCCCTGCGCCTCGGCAAGGCCTGAGCGAGAATGGGGCGCACCGTCGGCATCCGTCGCCCCCGCCGGCGGTTCGTACCAGGGGGACGGGCCTCATGCCCGTCCCCATCCTCTTCGGGGGTGGCAGGGTAGGCGCGCAGTCCCTCGCATTTCGCTTCGCGTCCTCGATGGCGCCGATGTCAGGACAGTGTGAAATAGTGCCGCTATGATTGATGCAGTCCAGTACGGTTCTACGTTAAAGAACGTCGCTTATCCGAGAGACGGTGGATTCATCATGCGTCTTCTGATTATCGAAGATGACCGCGATGCCGCCGACTACTTGGTAAAGGCATTCCGCGAGGTCGGCCATGTTGCCGATTTGGCAGTGGATGGCGAGGAAGGGCTCGCTCACGCGCTCGACGGCCAATATGACGTGCTGATTGTCGATCGTATGTTGCCCAAGCTTGATGGGCTGGCGGTCATCGGCACGCTGCGAGGCAAAGGCATCGAGACTCCTGCACTCATTCTTTCGGCGCTGGGCCAAGTCGACGATCGGGTCAAGGGGCTGCGTGCCGGTGGCGACGATTACCTCCCGAAGCCCTATTCGTTCTCGGAGCTGCTCGCGCGCACGGAGGCTCTCGCCCGTCGGCGTGGCAGCCGGGAGGAAACGGTATATCGTGTGGGCGATCTCGAACTCGATCGGCTATCGCACCAGGTTACACGCGCAGGCGACGAGATCGTGTTGCAGCCGCGCGAGTTCCGCCTGCTCGAATATCTCATGAAGCACGCCGGCCAAGTCGTGACGCGCACGATGTTGCTCGAGAACGTGTGGGATTACCATTTCGATCCCCAGACCAATGTCATTGACGTGCACATCTCGCGGCTACGGTCGAAGATTGATAAAGGTTTCGCGCAGGCTCTGCTGCACACGGTCCGCGGCGCGGGATACATGATTCGCGACGGCAAATGACGTCGTCATTCCCCGCCTGGCGCGGGATGACACGCGGGGGTGACGGATGACAGCGCTTGGCAAGCTGTTGCGCACGACCGCGTTCAAACTGACGCTGGTTTATCTCACAGTATTTGCGCTGTTTGCTGCTTTCCTACTTGCGTATTTCGCCTGGAACACGCGGCGGCTGATCACCGAGCAAATTACGCAGACGGTCGATGCCGAGATCACCGGCTTGGCTGAGCAATACCGCCAGGGTGGCATCCGCCGCCTCGTTTTCGTTGTCGATGCGAGATCGCGTCGGCCGGGCTCGAGCCTTTACCTCGTGACCACGCGCGCGGGCGAGGGGTTGGCGGGCAACGTCGGATCGCTTTCGACCGGCATCCTCGAAAGCGCCGGTTGGACGGAAACCGCCTATAGGCGTTTGGATGATCCCGACGGCGCAGAGCACCACGCCCTCGTGCGTGTGTTTCAATTGCCGGCTGGCTTTCGTCTCCTGGTTGGACGCGATCTCGAAGAGCGGGAGCGTCTGCACGACATCGTGCTCGCTGCGGGTCGATGGTCCTTGGCGATCGTCATCGTGCTCGGTGTTGCTGGTGGATTTTTCGTGACGCGACGGGTTCTCAAGCGCGTGGATGCTATGACGGAGACGACCCGCAAGATCATGGACGGCGATCTGGCCGGGCGCCTGCCGATCGCCGGCACGGGCGACGAACTCGATCGGCTCGCCACCAATCTCAATGCCATGCTCGAGCGCATCGAGGCGCTCATGCGCGGTCTCAAGGAGGTATCGGACAACATCGCGCACGATCTCAAAACACCGCTGACAAGACTACGCAATCGTTGCGAAGAGGCATTGCGTCTGGCCGAGGACGAATCCCAGTATCGGGCGGCGCTCGAGAGCACGATCGACGAGTCGGAGGCGCTGATCCGCACTTTCAATGCCCTGCTCATGATTGCACGTGCGGAATCAGGCCAGGCGCGCGACGGCATGACCGAAATCGATGCGGCCGAAATCGCGCGGGGGGTGGGGGAGCTTTACGAGCCCCTCGCCGATGATAAGGGTATCCATCTTAAGGTCGAAGCGCCGGCGGCAGCCCCGGTGCACGGCAACCGGGAGCTCATCAGCCAGGCGCTTGCCAATCTGGTCGACAACGCCATCAAGTACGGGAGCGGGATAAATGGCGCCGACGCAGAGATCATCGTGACCGCACGGGGCGAGGGCGATCGCATCCTCCTCGCAGTCACCGATACCGGCCGCGGTATTCCTGCAGCTGACCGCGGTCGTGCGGTGGAGCGCTTCGTGCGCCTCGAACAGAGTCGCTCGCAACCGGGTTCGGGCCTAGGATTGAGTTTGGCCTCCGCCGTGGCCCGCCTCCATGGCGGTGAGCTCAAGCTTGAGGACAACCATCCGGGCCTCAAGACCGTGATCTCGCTGCCACGCGCAACACCGATCCCCGCGCGGCTTGAGGCCTTAGGATAACGCCACAACGGCGCTGCGGACTGTGGCTTTCAATTGCTCGGATCTGCGGCATCGGGCGCCAACTGGGCGTGCCCCACAGCAACCCCTTGAGCCGCTCGGGACCTCACAGCGAAATCCGAGCCTAGAGACATGAACTCGGTGCACGGCTTATCTGACCATTCGCTTGTGCGACGGCTCGCAGCGGCGCCATGCCTGTACACAGACGTTGAGGCGCGGACACGCCTCGCAAACTGGCTCGCCGAAATCGCCGATGTGCCCGCTGGACAAGCGCTGGCGGGTCTCTGTGCTAGCAGCTCAATACTTGAAGGAGTGCTGGCGGGCCTAGCGGTCGGCTCGCCCCATCTCTGGGATCTCGTGCGGGCCTCCCCGCAGCGGCTTCTCACGCTGCTTGAACGCGAACCCAAGCGCTGCTTAGCGGACATTCTCGCGAAGGCAAAGCGCGGGATTGCCGCGATGCCCGACGAAACCGAGGTAATGCGCATCCTTCGGCGCATGAAGGCGGAGGCGGCGCTGCTGCTTGGACTCGCCGATATCGGCGGCGTTTGGCCGATAACGCGGGTGATCGAACTGCAGACTGCGCTCGCCGATACCGCGATCGGCGCCGCGGTGGATTACCTGCTGGTGAGCGCGCAGCGGCGGGGCCCGCTCAACGTCGATCCCGCGTCTCCTGGGACGGGCTCTGGCTACATCGTGCTCGCGATGGGCAAGATGGGAGCGCGCGAGCTCAACTATTCGAGCGATGTCGATCTCATCATCTTTTATGACGCCGCCGCTCTCTCCGGGGGAACCGAGCCTGCGATATTCTATGTGCGGCTAACGCGGTCGCTGGTGAGGCTGTTGCAGGAGCGCACTGCGGACGGCTATGTGTTCCGTGTCGATCTACGACTGCGGCCGGATCCTGCCTCAACTCATATCGCCATCTCCAAGGCGGCAGCGCTCGACTACTATGAAAGCCGCGGACAGAATTGGGAACGCGCCGCGTTGATCAAAGCGCGGCCCTGTGCGGGCGATCTCGTGGCTGGCGAGGCTTTGCTCGCCGAGCTCTCGCCTTTCATCTGGCGCAAATATCTCGATTTCGCGGCAGTTGCCGACGTGCATGCGATGAAGCGCCAGATCCACGCCTATCGCGGCCACGATGCAATCGCGGTCGAGGGACACAATATCAAGCTCGGGCGCGGCGGCATTCGCGAGATCGAGTTTTTCGTCCAGACGCAGCAACTCATCGCGGGTGGGCGATATCCGGATCGACGCACTCGCTGACGGCGGCTGGATCAGCCAGGACGTGCGCGATGATCTCGGCGCGGCTTACCGCTTCATGCGTGTGCTGGAAAACCGTCTGCAAATGGTGGCCGATGAGCAGACCCATACCTTGCCATCCGATCGGGATTCTCTGGAGCGATTTGCGCGTTTCGCTGGCTTTCACGATCGAGAGGCTTTCGCCCAGGCGCTGCTTACTCATCTACTCAACGTGCAACGCCATTATGCGACGCTGTTCGAAAATGCGCCGATTATCGAGGCCGGCCGCCGCCGTTTGCTATTTCCGTCCGAGTTGGACGATCGCGAAACACTCGACCGCCTCGCCGAAATGGGATTTCCCCGTCCACCGGAAATATCCGGCCTCGTGCGGCGTTGGGACACGGGAAGCTACGGCTCGCTCAAGAGCGCGTTCGCGCGCGGTCAGCTTATGGAAATCGTGCCGGTCCTGCTCGAACATTTTGCCAGCTCGGCGGATCCGGACAAGGCCGTTATTGGCTTCGACCGGTTTCTGGCCGGGCTGCACGGCGGCGGACGTCTGTTTTCGCTGCTGCGGCAAAATCCAGATTTAATCGCGCTGATGGCGCTCGTGCTTGGCACAGCGCCACGGCTTGCGGACAGTCTGGCACAATTTCCGGAAGTGATGGATGCGGTAATCGATCCGAGCTTCTTCGGCGCGCTGCCCGAACAATCCGAGCTTGCAGCCGCGCTTGAGCGGTCGCTGCGCCAATCGGAATCGTACGAGGATTTTCTCGATCGCATCCGCATCTTCGCGCAAGAGCACATGTTCCTGATTGGAACTCGCATTCTGTCGGGAACACTCTCGGCTGAGCAGGCGGGCGAAGCTTTTGCGAGGCTCGCAGATACGCTCGTCCGCTCACTCCACCGCGCCATCGAGGACCATTTCACGCGCCTGCACGGCCGCATCGTCGGCCAGCAGACTGCCATCTTGGCGCTCGGAAAACTCGGTGGCCGCGAGATGACGGCAAGCTCGGATCTCGATCTCATCGTTGTTTATGACTTCGACGCGGAACGTCCCGAATCGGACGGCCCTCGCCGGCTCCATGGCGCACAATACTTTTCGCGACTCACACAACGGCTGATCAGCGGTCTCACCGCACAGACCAATCACGGCGTCCTCTACCGGGTCGATATGCGCTTGCGCCCCTCTGGGCGCTCTGGTCCGGTTGCGACCCAGATCGATGGTTTCGCGGCTTACCAGGAGAACGAGGCCTGGACCTGGGAGCACTTGGCGCTCACCCGGGCGCGCGTTGTGTCAGCTCCGTCGCAATTCGCGGCGCGGGTCGAAGGAGTCATCCGGGCCGTGCTATGCCGCGCGCGGGACGCAGATGCGATCACCGGCGATGTCGTGGAAATGCGCCAGGCGATCGCAGCGGAGAAAGGCGATAGCGACCGTTGGAATCTCAAATATGTCGCGGGAGGGCTCACCGATATTGAATTCATCGCGCAGTATCTGCAACTCATTCACGCGGCGCATATGCCCGATATTCTGGACACATCGACGACTCAGGTACTTGATAAGGCATGGCGTCTTGGACTGCTCGAGCCTGAGGACGCCGAGGTGCTGCGCCGGGCAGTGCGGCTTTATCATGATCTCACGCAGATTCTTCGCCTATGCTTATCTGGACCCTTCGATCCGAAGACGGCGGCACCGGGCCTCACCAGCCTGTTGGCGCGCGCTGCGGACGTGCCCGACTTTGCCACACTCGATGCATTCCTGGCCGAGATGCAAGTAAAAGTGCGGGCAAGCTTTAGTCGGATCCTCAACGCCTCACTGTAATCGGTAGGATTGGTCGAGGAAGCCCGGCCGACGATGACCGCGATTCTTGCCTGGTCCGGCCACGACCGCCCTGGCTCCTGACTAAGCCGCGGCTTCGGCGAGCTCCTCCTTCTGCACGATGGCCCGGCTTATTGGCAGCCGCAGCAGCACCATCGTGCCGCGCCCCGGTGTCGAGCGGATGCGCATCGTGCCCTGATGAAGCTCGGTGAGGGATTTCGCGATGGCGAGCCCCAAACCCGAACCCTGATGGCTCTTGGTGAGCTGGCTCTCGACTTGCTCGAAGGGCCGCCCGAGCCGCGCGAGCGCATCTTCGGGAATGCCGATGCCAGTATCGGCGATTGAGACACTGACCCAGCCGCCGGCCGTCGCCCGCGCCCGTATCGTGATGCGGCCGCCTTCCGGCGTGAACTTCACCGCGTTCGACAAGAGGTTCAGTACGATCTGCTTGAGTAGGCGGTGGTCCGCCGTCAACCGGATACCGCGCCCGATCCGGGCGGTAAGCTTCAGGCGCTTGTCGTTGGCGCGTCCGGACACAACGCGCATCGCGTCATTGAGGAACGGCTCGAGGTCGACTGGCTCGGCATCGAGCCGGATGCGTCCGGCCTCAATTTTGGACATGTCGAGGACGTCGTTGATCACGTCGAGCAGGTATTGGCCGCTTTGATGGATGTCATGGCAATACTCTCGATACTTATCAGAGCCTAGGGGACCGAACATCCCGGATCCCATAATCTCGGAGAATCCGATGATGGCATTGAGGGGGGTCCGCAATTCGTGGCTCATATTGGCGAGGAACTTCGACTTTGCCTGGTTAGCTTCCTCGGCGCGCGTCTTCTCCTCGGCATATTTCTCAGCAAGATCGGCGACTTCCTCGGCCTGCCGCTCCAGCTTTTGTTGCGAGTGGCGCAGGTCCGCAACCGTTGCCATCAGGCGCCTCTCGCTCTCCATGAGCTTTACTTCGTGCCGCTTAATGTTCGTGATGTCGGTACCGACCGAGACATAGCCGCCATCCTTGGTGCGCCGCTCGCTGATGTGCAGCCAGCGCCCGTCGTCCAGCTGAGCCTCGAAGGTACGCGCGCCAGGGCTTTGACCCTCACTCGTGACTTTTGAGCGCACCACTGGCTTGCGTCCCGCCGCCACAACGGATTCGTAGGAAGCGCCAGCCTTGATGGACTCGTCCGGTAGGTTGTGGAGTTCCTGGAAATTCGAGTTGCACAACACAAGCCGATTCTGGGCGTCCCATACAACGAATGCCTCGGGAATGGTCTCTATGGCATCGCGCAGCCGCAGATCCGCTTCAACTGTGCGCTCCACCAGGGTCTTTTGTTCGGTGATGTCTACGGCGATGCCTATGAGATGCGCTCCGCTGTCGCCGGATTGTTGGACCAGTTCGCAACGGGCACGCAGCCATACCCAATTCCCGTTGGCATGACGCATGCGGAAGGCATGATCGACCAGAGTGGCTGTGGCATCAGTGAGCTGGCCAGCGAGTCCGTAGAGATCGATATCATCCGGATGGACGAGGCCGTTGACCTCACCGAAGCTCAACAGCGCGTCGCGCGGCTTTAACCCCAAGATCGCAAACATGGAATGCGACCAGAATAAACGGCCGCGTGCCAGATCCCAGTCCCACAACCCGCAGCGTCCGCGGTTGAGCGCAGTATCGATACGCGAGCGGACCGTCTCGTAGATCTGGTCGGCTTCCCTCGCGCGGGTCGCCTGCCAGTGGAACGCGAAGCCGAGAATGAGCACCACGAACCCGGTGGTGGCGGACAGCGTGACGGTCAACGCTGTGTCGGACGCCCACGCCGCCAACGCATCAGCGCGCCCATGCAAGATCGCAAGCTCGCCGTTAGACCAAAGGCCGCGTACAGTTCCGTAGGCCAAACTGCCATCGGCGAGCGGAATTTCCAAAACGCCGGCAGCGGCGCCAAACGTGGTCAGCGGCTGTGTGGGACCGAGAACGTCGATCAATCGACGCCCGACCACGCCAGCCTCGAGGAGCGCTGTGGCGCTGGCGCTGCCGTTCGCGTTAGTGACAAGCTCGTGACGGATGCCGGCGACGATCAC
>VAZQ01000073.1:11834-16289 GCA_005883115.1 Alphaproteobacteria bacterium
CATCAAGCGCTCGAGCTCGCCCTGCAGCCGGCGGTCGGGCTTGTCGCCCTTCGGCTGCTCCAACCCTTCCAGTCGAGCTACGAGGAGATCAGCGGTGCTTTCGATCTGCTTGATGAGCTCGCTGATTGCCTCGCGACGATGATCGAGCACCTGCACGACCGCGCCGACGCAGATCGTCAACAAAAAGGCGATGATCAGTGCCGGCACCGCGCGTCGCAACGCCGGCTCGGCCGTGAGCAACCGCCGATAGGCGGGCTTCGCGATCGACTGAGCTAGTCCCTTGATGGAATCAGAACTTACAGACGCGCTCGCGACTTCGGCGCGCGCCATGCCTCGCCTCCGTTCGGGTCCCCATCACCTTCATCGAAGGATGTGCCGCATCTCTCCGAATCAGTTTTCATTGGAATCGAAAGATGGCGATTTGTCGAGAGGCTCATTAACGAATTTGCAAGAATGATGAATCCGAGCTTTGTCTTTGATCGCCAAAGCATTTCGGCCGCATCGTGGGAAAACGTGCGTTCCTGTTTCGTGCCTCCGGCCGATCAGTCCGGGGCAAGTGCACGTTGCACGATGTCATCTACGTCAGGCGAGAGCGAAGGTGCCTTCATGATCCGTTGCAGGGCGGCCTCCGCCCGCGCGCGCCGCATCGGCTCCATCATGCGCCAATTCTTGAGGGCCGAGGCAAGTCGGGCCGCGAGTTGGGGATTCCGCGGGTCAAGTGCAAGCACTATGTCCACGATGAAATCGTAGCCGCTGCCGTCGGCGCGGTTGAACTCCTTTTGGTTCGCCAGCGCAAAGGCATGGATCAACGCGCGTACGCGGTTGGGATTGGCAAACGAGAAGGCCCGATGCTCGGTCAGAGCCTTGACACGGTCGAGTGTCGCCGGCTCAGGAATAATTGCCTGAACCGTGAACCATTTGTCGATGACCAAAGGATCGTCGGCATATCTACCGTAAAAGTCTTTGAGCGCGGCCGTACGTTGTGGCACCTCGCAAAGCGAGAGCGTCGAAAGCGCCGCCATGCGATCGGTCATGTTGTCGGCTAGCTCGTATTGTCGCGCTGCAATCGAAATGGCCTCTGGCCGGCGCGTTGCCACCAGCAGATCGAGACAAATATTGCGCAGCGCGCGGCGGCCGGCGCTGGCGGCGTCGGGTCGGTAAGGTCCGCCTTCGGAAAGTCGACGGTAGTGGTCGAACAGGAGGCTGGCGAGGTGCTCGCCAAGTGCGGCGCGCAACGCGGTGCGGGCCGCGAACACGGCATCGGGATCGACATCGCGACCAATCTCGCGCGCGATATCGGCCTCGCTTGGAAGCGTCAAGGTCAGTGCGACAAACGCGGGCTCAAGGAGGCCATCATTAAGGGTCACGCCGAACGCGTCCAGTACTCCCGGATCTTCGCGCACCGCGCGGTTGGCGCGGAGCGCGGTCGTATTGTCGACCAGCAGGCGCGTGGCCAGCGTCTGCAGCGCCTGCCAGCGGTTGAACGGATCGGCATCATGTGCGGCAAGGAATCGCAGGTCATCGGGATCCAGGTTGGCGAAAAGCTTGATGGGTGCTGAAAATCCGCGATTGAGCGAAAGAACAGGCTGCTCTGAAACGTTCGCGAACAGAAAGCTCTCGGAGGGCTTTGTCAGGGTGAGTACGCTGCGCTCGATCGTGCGGCCGTCGACGAGATTGAGCGGCAGGTCGCGCCCGTCGCGGCCCACGAGACCGATGGCGAGTGGGATGACCATCGGGGCCTTGCTGGGCTGTCCGGGCGTCGCGGGAATCGTCTGCGAAAGATCGAGCCTGTAGGTTTTGGCGTCGGCATTGTAGCTGCCGCAGGTGACGATCTCGGGCGTGCCCGCTTGCGAGTACCAGAGCATAAACTGCGTGAGATTCGCGCCCGCGACATCGGCGAAACACTGCACGAATTGCTCGACCGTCGCCGCCTCACCGTCGTGGCGGCTGAAATATAGGTCCATCCCCTTGCGAAAATTCTCCGGGCCGAGCAGCCCCTTGAGCATGCGCACGACCTCGGCGCCTTTTTCGTAAACCGTCGCTGTGTAGAAATTGTTGATCTCACGGTAGACCGCGGGTCGGACAGGATGCGCGAGCGGACCTGCGTCCTCAACGAATTGGTAGGTGCGCAGACCTCGCACGTCGCCAATACGCTCGACCGCACGTGAGCGCTGATCGGCGGAAAACTCCTGATCGCGAAAAACCGTCAATCCCTCTTTCAGGCAGAGCTGGAACCAATCGCGGCAGGTAATGCGGTTGCCGGTCCAATTGTGAAAATATTCATGAGCGACGATCGCCTCGATGCGTTCAAAATCGTCGTCGGTGGCGGTTTCGGCCGACGCCAGTATGTATTTGTCATTGAAAATGTTGAGACCCTTATTCTCCATTGCACCCATGTTGAAATCGGAGACCGCGATGATCATGAAAATGTCGAGATCGTATTCGCGGCCGAACGTGGTTTCATCCCAGCGCATAGCGCGCTTGAGCGAATCCATGGCATAGAGGCAACGCCGCTCTTTGCCTGGCTCGACATAGATGCGCAGCATCACCTCCCGACTCGACATGGTGACGAAGCGATCCTCGACATAAGCCAGCTCCCCGCCGACGAGGGCGAAGAGATATGACGGCTTCGGAAAGGGGTCGTGCCATACCGCGAAATGCCGAGTGGTACCCGGCACGTCGCCCGATGCGACGAGATTGCCGTTGGCGAGCAGCACCGGGGCCTCCGTTTTTTCGGCCTCGATGCGGGTGGTGTAGACTGCCATGACGTCCGGACGATCTGGGAAATAAGTGATGCGGCGGAAGCCCTCGGCCTCACATTGCGTGCAATAGATCGTCCCTGAGCGGTAGAGGCCGGAGAGTTGCGTGTTCGCCGAGGGATCGATGGCGGTCTCAATATCCAGCCGGAACCGGCGCTGTGGCGGCTGCGTAATCGTCAGCCGGTTCGGAGTTGCGGTGAACTGATCGGGCGGCAGTGCGATCCGATCAAGTTTCAGGCTCTGCAGGTTGAGCGCATCACCGTCGAGCACGAGCGGCGCCGGCGCCCCGCTCCCGTTGGGGCGCAGCATCAGGGTCGCCCGGACTTGGCTCGCCGTGGCATGAAGTGAGACGTCGAGTTCCACCGCCTCCACCAGCCAATCGGGCGGGCGATAATCCTCAAGACGTACAGGTCGGGCTTCTTCTGTGCGCACGTCGGTTCCGCAGTCCGTGACCTTCCGCGAAGCCTCTGCACCGATGCCGAGAGAGCGCCGTGCAGATGCTGCCCTGCTTTAATCGCTTTTCAGCAAGCCGCAAGCCGTTGTATGGGTGCGGCAACGACATGGGAGGAAATGATGAGGACGCTGCGCGTAATCTCCTGGGTCTTGGCCGGGATGGCCCCGCTACTCGGCACGCCCACAGACAGCTTGGCACAAAATTATCCCAACCAGGTGGTGCGTGTCGTCGTTCCTTTCTCTGCAGGCAGCATCACCGACGGGCTGGCTCGCATTCTCGCCGACAAGCTTGCCGAGGTGTGGAAGCAGCAGGTGATTGTAGAGAATCGGCCCGGTCTACCCGGCACGACGGGAGTGGCCAAGAGCCCGCCAGACGGGTACACATTAATGCTCACCTCGAATGGGCACACCATCGCCGGCGCGATCAACAAGAACATTCAGTTTGATCCGGTGAAGGACTTTGCTGGCGTCTCGCGGGTGGCGTCTGTGCCACTGGTTGCGATCGTCCCGCCCGAGCTTCCAGCCAAGACACTCAAGGAGTTCATCGCGCTCGCTAAAGAGCGACCGGGCCAACTCAACTTTTCCTCCGCGGGTGTTGCCAGCACGTCTTATCTATCCGCGGAAATTTTCAAGCAGGATGCCGACATCAACATAGTGCATATTCCTTACAAGGGCGCACCTGAGGCCACGACTGCCGTCATACGCAACGACGCGCAAATGTATTTTGCGCCGATCCCCGCGACTCAGGAGCTCACGGCAACGGGGAAAGTAAGAGCACTCGCTATCAATTCCGCCAAGCGCGTTCCGCAACTGCCGGATGTTCCGACCGTTGCAGAGACCTTGCCCAAGTATAAGTATGAGTCGTGGTTCGGCGTGTTCGCGCCTGCCGGCACGCCAGAGCCGATCCTCACGAAGGTAAGCGAGGATATCGCCAAGGTTCTCGAGATGCCGGACGTAAAAGAAAAGTTGCTCGCGCAAGGATCGATTCCGGCACCGACCACGCCAAGTGAGTTCGATGCCATAAACAAGGCAGACACCGAGCGCTACGGAAAGCTCCTCAAGGAGGCCGGCATCACGCCGCAGTAGCGCCCCCTCGAAATGGCCGCGCATCGGGCAGGATCGCCAGCAACGATCTTCTTCGTTCGATGGGACATGGCTCATGCGCGCCATGGTGCTTGAGAAGTCGCGTACGCCCCTCGCAATGCGCGAGCGGCCGGGGCCTGTGCCGGCGACCGGCGAAATC
>VAZQ01000074.1 GCA_005883115.1 Alphaproteobacteria bacterium
AAGCCGCGCATTACGCGCCGCTACCGGCCTAATACGCTGATTTTGGAAACGACTTTTGTCACTGCCGACGGCGAGGCCACGCTGATCGACTTCATGCCGTTGCGCGGCCAAGCCTCGCATCTCGTTCGTCTTGTCGTCGGCAAACGCGGCACCGTAGCGATGACGACCGAGTTGATCATCCGCTTCGATTACGGCGCCTCCGTCCCGTGGGTACGGCGGGCTGACGCCGGAGCGCTCCTGGCAATTTCCGGACCTGACATGCTTATCCTGCGAACGCCGATCGAAGTTCGCGGAGAGGAGCTCACGACGGTCGGAGACTTCACGGTCGCTGCGGGAGAGACCGTTCCGTTTGTCCTCACATATTCGTCTTCGTATACGCCGGCTCACTTGTCGGTACCTGACCCGATCGATCCACAAGACGCCCTGCGGCAAACGCACGAGTTCTGGGAGGATTGGGTGAACACCCACCAGAGCAAAGGCGCCTACGCGGAGGCCGTCTCGCGCTCGCTCATCACGTTGAAGGCTCTGACCTACGACCCAACCGGGGGCATCGTGGCTGCGCCGACCACGTCGCTGCCGGAGTGGGTTGGCGGGCCTCGCAACTGGGACTACCGCTTCTGTTGGCTGCGCGACGCGACGCTTACGCTGCTCGCCTTTATGAATTCGGGGTATTACGACGAGGCGTGTGCTTGGCGTGATTGGTTGCTGCGCGCCGCAGCGGGAAGCCCGTCGCAGATTCAGATCATGTACGGACTGGCCGGCGAAAAACGGCTCCCGGAATGGGAGGTGCCGTGGCTTTCCGGATACGAGGGATCGAAGCCGGTGCGCATCGGCAATGCCGCGTCCGGCCAGTTGCAGATCGACGTCTTTGGCGAGGTGATGGATGCGCTGTACCACGCGCGTGTCGGTGGTCTGCAATATTTGGCAGAGGCATGGGATTTCCAGCGTGTGCTTCTGTCCCATCTCGAGAAGATATGGTCCTTGCCAGACGAGGGCATCTGGGAAGTGCGCGGAGGGCGCCAGCATTTCACTTATTCGAAAGTGATGGCGTGGGTCGCTTTCGACCGCGCGATCAAGACTATCGAGGCTTTCGGCCTCGATGGGCCGCTCGACCATTGGCGCAACCTGCGCGCTCAGATTCACGCGGAGGTGTGCGAGAAGGCGTTTAATCCGGCCCTCGGCGCGTTCGTCCAGGCCTATGGATCGCAGCACTTGGATGCAAGCGCGCTGCTCATCCCCGCGGTCGGTTTCTTGCCGCCGGAAGACGCGCGGGTGCGGTGCACGGTCGAAGCGATCGAGCGCAAACTCGTGACTGATGGCTTTGTGCTCCGCTACGACACGGCTGCCACGCAAGATGGGCTTCCTCCGGGGGAGGGCGCGTTCCTGGCGTGCAGCTTCTGGCTGGCCGATGCCTACGTCCTTCTCGGCCGCGGTGAGGATGCCCGCATGTTGTTCGAGCGGCTTCTGTCATTGCGCAATGATCTGGGCCTGCTCTCGGAAGAGTACGATCCCGCGGCAAAGCGGCTGTTGGGGAATTTTCCGCAGGCCTTCTCCCATATCGCGCTCGTCAACACGGCGCACAATCTCGAACTGGCGCAGAAGCCCTGCGAACAGCGCTCGGGAAACGTATCGCTCGCAAAGGCAGCAGAATGAGCCTCGCCCATCAAACGTGGAAATCCGCGCATAGGCGGCCGGCGGAGCGATTGGCCTCAGCGGTAGCCGCCATCCTCCTGCTGCTGGTGCCGTTCCATGCCGGACAGGCGCAGGAGCGCTCCTCAGGCATCCAGCGGGTGAAAACGATCGGCTTCACCGTTGGCGACATGGACCGCGAGGCGAGCTTTTTTGCCAACGTGTTGGGCTTCGAGAAGACGGCCGATTTCCGCGTCGTCGGCAGCGAGTACGACACGCTCGTGGGCGTGTTCAACGTCAACATGCGCATCGTGCAGCTCAAGCTCGGCGAGCAAATCATCGAGCTCACCCAGTACGTATCGCCGCCGACCGGCCGCTTCATCCCGGTGTGGTCGAACAGCAACGACGCCTGGTTCCAGCACATGGCTATCGTCGTCGGCGACATGGATGCGGCTTACAAAATCCTGCAGGACAACAATGTCCGGCAGATCTCATCACACCCCATCACCATTCCCGCCTCCAATCCCGGCGCCGCGGGCATCAAGGCGATTAAGTTTCACGATCCCGAGCGCCATCCGCTCGAATTGATCTTCTTCCCCGCGGGCAAGGGAAATGCGGCGTGGCAGAGGCCGAGCGATAAGCTCTTTCGCGGTATCGACCATAGCGCGATGACGGTGCCCAGCACGGACAAGGGCGTGACCTTCTACCGCGATCTGCTCGGGTTCAACGTGGGCGTCACCACATTGAACAGCGGAACGACGCAGGACGTGCTGGACGGGCTCCTCAACGATACCTGCCTGGTGACGGCGATGATGCCGCCTTCGGCGCCCCCGCACGTTGAGTTCCTCGAGTACAAGACGCCGCCCGGCGGCCGGCTGATGCCTGCCGAGAGCAAAGCCAATGATCTCTGGAATTGGCAGGTCACGCTGGTCAGCAACAATATCCAGGCGCTTGCCGGCCGATTGCGCCAGGCGGGTGCGCAGTTCATCAGCTCGAGCGTGGTTGCCATACCGCAGGAGGCGCAGGGCAAGCTCGGTTTCAAGAAAGCGCTGATGATCCGCGATCCCAACGGCCATGCGGTGCGGCTGGTCGAAGAATAGCGACATCGTCGGAAAAATTTGCGGAGCGAGTCATGAACCAGGAGAATAAGCCCCTCGCTTTCGTCGCCAGGCTTTGCCTGGTGCTGATCTTTCCGTTCAGCGCGCTGGATAAGATTTTCAATCATCAGTCGGCGCTGGCGCAAGCCGCGGACGGATTGATTGCGCTGCCGCGGTCGATGGCCGTGCTGTTGTTGGTGCTCGGCGGCATGCTCGAGGTCATCGGCCCGATCTGCATTCTGTTCGGGTTTTATCGGCGCCAAGCCGCGCTGCTGTTCGTATTCTATGTCGTCGTGACCGCCGTCCTGTTCCACAACTTCTGGAGCTTTCCGTTCGCTAGCGATTCCTGGACGCAGAACTTCTGGCCGTTCCTGAAAAATCTCGGGCTGGCCGGCGGATTTCTCTATGTTGCCGCCGACGCCCGCCCGAGCTCGCTGCGCGACGCCTTCTCGTTGAGCTCGCGGTAGCCGTCAGGTGGACGAGCGAGCTGCTCCATCTGCGATCCGGTTCTCGCGCGCGATATGCGGCGACCTTGGCCAAGCCGAGCGGCGCGAATGGTGGATCGCCAACGGCCGCGGCGGCTACGCGGGCGGTACCATCGCCGGCAGCTTGACCAGGCGCTACCATGGCCTGCTCATCGCGCCGGTCGGCTCGCCGCTCGGGCGCCGGCTCATCCTCGCCAAGGCGGATGCGACCGTGATCGCGCCCGAGCGCTCATACCCGCTGTTCACCAACCGCTGGAAGAGCGGCGCTATCTCGCCGGCGGGGCACATTCGTATCGGTAGCTTCCGGCTCGACTACTCCGTCCCGGTTTGGACCTATGAAATCGGACCGCACTGCATCGAGGCGCGCATCTGGATGGAGCCGGGCACGCATACGACTTACACGGCTTGGCTGTTGCGGCCGCAGCCCGATGCGCCCGAGCACGCGCTGTCATTGCGGGTCACGCTGCTGGCCAACAACCGCGATCACCACGGTGCGACGGTCGTAGGTGGCTTTGCGCCCGACATCGCGGTCGAAGGCGAGCACCTGCTGGTCACGGAGGGGGGATCGTTCTCGCTGACCATTCGGGCGCGAGGCGGCACCATCGTGGCCAAGCGCGACTGGTACCGGGATTTCGCGCTTCCGCTCGAGGCGGAGCGGGGCCTCGACGCCATCGACAATCACCTCTGCGTGGGCGAGGTCACGCTGCCGCTTGTGCCGGGCCAATGGCGCGGTATCGCCGCGAGCCTCGAGGCAAACCCTTCGGACGACATCGAGGCTGCGCTTAAACGACGTCTTGATCACGATCGCAGCATCGTCTCGACGGCAGTTGCGAGCAGTCCCGCGATGTCCGATGCGCCGCCATGGATCGCGCGCCTTGCGCTCGCGGCGGATGCCTTCATTTTTGCGCGGCCGCTTGCGAGCGTGCCTGACGGCCAATCCGTAATCGCCGGATATCCTTGGTTCGGCGACTGGGGCCGCGATACCATGATCAGCTTGCCGGGCCTGACGCTGGCGACCGGCCGGCCAAACATCGCGCGCCGCATCCTCGCGACGTTCTCGAGCTTCGTCAGTCAGGGCATGCTTCCCAACGTCTTTCCCGGGGCCGGCGAGCACGCCGACTACAACACCGCAGATGCGTCGCTATGGTTCTTCGAGGCCTGGCGCGCCTATTTCGACGCAACCAAAGACGTGGCCGCGCTGCGCGAGGTTTTTCCGATCCTCTCCGACATGATCGACTGGCATCAGCGGGGAACACGCTACGGCATTGCGGTCGATAAAGCCGACGGCCTGCTCAAGGCCGGCGTGGCCGGCGTGCAGCTGACCTGGATGGATGCGAAAGTCGGTGACTGGGTGGTCACGCCACGCATCGGCAAGCCGGTCGAAATCAATGCGCTGTGGTACAACGCCTTGCGCGTCATGAGCAGTTTTGCGGCCGTACTGGAAGAGCCGGATCGCTTCAGTGCGCCGGCGGGGGCGGCAAGACGAAGCTTTGCGCGCTTCGTCCGTTCCGGCGGCGAGGGTTTGTACGATGTGATCGACGGCCCGAGCGGCGATGATGCCAGCGTCAGACCCAACCAGATATTTGCGGTAAGCCTCCCGCACAGCCCGCTTGCCGGAGCCGATCAGCAAAACGTCGTGCGA
>VAZQ01000075.1 GCA_005883115.1 Alphaproteobacteria bacterium
AGATGTTGGTGGTCTGCAACGTCTTGTCGAACACGTCGAGGCCGGTGGCGCTCATGTCATCCTCCATGATCGCGACCTGGTTTTCTCCTTCGGGAAACGCGCTCTGGCGTCCGCAGTTCCCGCTTCTCTCCTGTTTTCATAGGCGCTGCTTTCGCTCTTCCCGCGGAAGCGGAGAATCGATGAAGTCCGCGCTGGCGGGAGATGGCGAAACATGGATGCGTGAAAAGTTCCGCGAATTTTCCAGGGCGAATGCGGTTTTTGATGCGGACGAAACCCTTGCACGAAGGGAACGGTTGCATCGATGCGCCGTTTTGCGAGAGGAACCCGCGCGGAGCTGTGATAACCCGCGCGGAGCCGCAATAGCGAATACACCGGGCGCGCGGGGCGCATGCGTGGTGGGGCGAGGACATCGTCAACGACAGGGGCATCGAGCATGGCAACTGCCGGCACTGCTCGGGGGGAGCAGCACGATCATCCAGTCGGATGGCGTCGCTATCTGTACTCCAGCAATCACAAGGACATCGGCACGATGTACCTCGTCTTCGCGCTTGCGGCGGGGATCATCGGCGGCGCGCTGTCGATCGGCATGCGGATGGAGCTGCAGCAGCCCGGGCTGCAAATCTTTGCCAATTCGCACGCCTATGATGTGTTCACCACCGCGCACGGCCTCATCATGATCTTTTTCGTGGTAATGCCGGCGCTGATCGGCGGCTTCGGCAATTGGATGGTGCCGTTGATGATCGGCGCGCCGGACATGGCGTTCCCGCGCCTGAACAACATTTCGTTCTGGCTCCTGCCAGCGGCGATCACCCTATTGCTGACATCGCTGTTCGTCACCGGCGAGCCCGGCACGAGTGGCGCTGGAACCGGGTGGACGCTCTACGCGCCGCTGTCGACCAAGGGACATCCGGGCGCGGCGGTCGATTTTGCAATCCTGTCGCTGCATCTTGCGGGCGCCTCCTCGATCCTTGGCGCGATCAACTTCATCACCACGGTCTTCAACATGCGCGCGCCGGGAATGACGATGCTTCGGATGCCGCTGTTCGTTTGGTCGATCCTGATCACCGCGTTCCTGATCCTGCTGGCGATGCCGGTGCTCGCGGGAACGCTGACCATGCTGCTCACCGACCGCAATTTCGGCACCACCTTCTTCGATCCGGCGGGCGGCGGCGATCCGCTCCTGCACCAGCACTTGTTCTGGTTCTTCGGGCATCCCGAGGTTTACATCATGATCCTGCCGGCCTTCGGCATCATCAGCCAGGTTGTCGCCACCTTCAGCCGCAAGCCGGTATTCGGCTATCTCGGCATGGTCTTTGCGATGATCGCGATCGGCGGCATCGGTTTCGTGGTGTGGGCGCATCACATGTACACGGTGGGCATGACGGCAGCCGCGCAAGCCTATTTCGCGGTCGCGAGCATGGTGATTGCGGTGCCGACGGGCGTGAAAGTATTCTCCTGGACCGCGACGATGTGGGGCGGTTCAGTCAAATTCCGCACCCCGATCTTGTGGGCGATCGGCTTCATCTTCGTGTTCACGATCGGCGGGCTGACCGGCATCGTGGTGGCCAATCCCGGAGCCGATCGCATGTTGCAGGACACATATTACGTGGTCGCGCACTTCCACTACGTGCTGTCGCTTGCCGCCGTGTTCGGGATCTTCGCTGGTTGGTACTACTGGTTCCCAAAGATAACCGGCTACACGTATTCCGACGTTCTCGGCAAAGTTCACTTCTGGATGTCGTTCATCGGCGCCAACACGATCTTCTTTCCTCAGCACTTTCTCGGACTTGCCGGCATGCCGCGGCGGGTGGCCGATTACCCGGATGCGTTCAGGGATTGGAACTTCATCTCCTCATTGGGCGCCTACATCTTCGCCGTGGGCATGCTTATGTTCTTCGCCAATATGGTCTTGGCGTTTGTGCGCAAAGCGCCAGCGGGCGCCAATCCGTGGGGACGCGGCGCGACGACACTCGAATGGACCTTGCCTTCGCCGCCCCCGTTCCACCAGTTCGACACCCTGCCGCGGGTCGTCGGTCCGAGCCTCGGCGAGGCGGCTCTTGAAAGTTCTGAAACCCCGATCGTTGAAAGTCCGAGCCTCGAACCTGGATCGACCCCAGAACGCAACGATCATCGCCGCTGAGGGACGCACACGGCGGCACGGCGGCTTCTGCGCCCTTTGCTTCTCTAGGTGGGGGGGAATCGGTCAGTTGGACCGGTCACCTTGCATTGTTCACAGCATTGTATCGGCTCAAACGAGTACTTTGATAGGGGCTGACCTGTGTGTACCGACAACCTCATCCGTATTGATTACGTGACCGAATCGCCTAAACGTCAGCGGCAATGATCGCGCTGCTGGTTCTTCAAGCGAGGAGCTCATCTGGCCCGAGAAAATCGTTTGGGGCCATTTGGACGAACAATGGGCGACCACCCGATCGAATCGAAGAATCCGAAGAACAAGAATTTCAGCTTCGAGCGCTGCGCGCGTAAGGTCTCCTATGTCGTTCCTCGGTCCGAGGACATCGATCTGAAATAATGTTCAGCGTGCTGGTAGTAGTTCTCCGCCCCGATCATATTGCCGGACTGGGCTTCAGCTCGGGCCAGCGCGAGATACCGCTCATAGCTTCTTTGCGCGTTTTGAGGGCCCTTCGGGTCTGGGCGGGTGACACTCGAGGTCCAGCGCATTGATCGGGCAGCAAATGACGCCGCCGGTTTGTGCTGGCGCCTACTCATGACTGTCTTTGGGCCATTCTGCATGACTCACTCCTTCCCTAACGGTGAAATATGCTCCATGCGGCACACGAAGGACGAGAACCAGGCTGGTGGCATGTACGCCACCCTTTATGGCCGAGCCATCCAACAACGAATTCGCAGTGGAGAAAGGTCCCCCGAGGAAATGCTCACGATTTTCTGGAGCTGATCGGTTCGGTCGATGCCGACTACACGCCGAGATTTATGAACCAATCGTGAATTATCTGGCGATAGCGGGAGGAATTGTCAAGCGAGGGAGCGCCCTCGAAACCAGCAACCGCGGGGATCATTCCATGCTCCAATTTCCCCCAGACCAGCAATAAGATTATCCAGAAAGGACTGGCATTCGTACGCGAACAGAGCGGTAGTGTGCCTGTTCCGGGCGCAAGCCGCGCCTCGGGATCCTGCCCCGCCGGCTGCATGGCCAAGGTGGGGCTGTGGTGGTGGCGGCGAATGAGGCCGCACCAACGCAATGGAGGATCCCGATGGCAACACTGACGGATACGCACCTCGTCATTCTATCCGCTGCTTCGCAGCGCGATGATCGTGGTGTTGAACTGCCGGCAAACATTAAGGGCGAAGCCGCCCGAAAGGTTGTCGCTAAGCTGGTGAGGGCCGGCCTGCTGGAGGAGGTCCGCGCCGCTGGCTCGCTGCCGGTCTGGCGACGCGATGACGACAGCGGAGCGATGGCGCTTCGCATCACCAAGCACGGCCTCGAAGCGATCGACCTCGAGGATGAGGCGGCGCCTGCTCCCGAGGACAGAAACGCTCGTCCTGCTCCCGCCCCCAAAGTCGAAACACCGGCACCCGAAGCCACTGCCGCCCGCAAGCGGAGTGCCGTTGCAGCACAGAAGTCCGCTCGCAAGAAGCATCACCCGGGCAAGGCGAAGACCAAAGCTGGCTTGCGGCGCGATAGCCGACCGGGCTCGAAGCAGGCTCGCGTGCTCGCGATGCTGGGCCGACCGGAGGGAGCGACGATTGCTGCCATCATGCGCGCGACCCATTGGCAGCAGCACTCCGTCCGCGGCTTCTTCGCCGGTGTGGTGCGCAAAAGGCTTGGCCTCGATCTGCGCTCGGAGAAAGTCGACGGTGACCGGACCTATCGCATCGTCCACAGCGGCGGTGCGCGCTCCGATTCCCGCCGTTCGCATCGTCGCGCTGCCTGAGCGCCATGCCGCGCGTGGTGATCGATCGAGCGGTGGCGGATGGAGCGTCACTCGACAACGAGATCGCGCGTCTGCGCGGTCTCGATGTCGGGGAGCTGCGAGCGAGATGGCACACCATGTTCAGGCGGGTGGCACCCCCTCACCTGCCCCGGCATCTGCTGTTTCGCATTCTGGCTTATCGGCTCCAAGCCGATCAATTCGGCGACCTAGATGCAGACATTCGACGGGTGCTCGACCGGATGGGATTTGAAGCGGCAGACGGCTTTGGCCGGCTCGTCGCTGACCTCAACCGGTCCAGAACCGAGTTGAGGCCCGGCACCCTGCTAACACGCGAGTGGGGTGGTCACTTGCAGCAGGTCATGGTGCTGCCTGACGGCTTTACCTGGAACGGTAAAGCCTATCGAAGCCTATCCAAGGTCGCCTTCGCCATAACCGGCTCGCGCTGGAATGGCCCCAGATTCTTTGGCTTGCGAGATCGACCGTCGTCGGAGGCGCAGCCGTGAAGAACATGACCACCAAGCCGGTTCGCTGTGCCATCTACACCCGCGTGTCCACCGAGCATGGGCTCGAGCAGGACTTCAACTCGCTCGACGCCCAGCATGACGCCGCGCAAGCCTATATCCGCAGTCAGGCCCATGCGGGATGGACCCTGATCCGGTCGCGATATGATGACGGGGGCTACTCCGGCGGCTCGACTGACCGCCCTGCCCTGCAACGGCTATTATCCGACGTGAAAGCCGGAAGGATCGATGTGATCGTCGTCTACAAGGTCGACCGGCTGACCCGATCATTGGCCGACTTCGCCAAGCTCGTCGAGTTGTTCGACGGACATGGCGTGTCCTTCGTCTCGGTCACCCAGCAGTTCAACACGACGACCTCGATGGGGCGGCTGACGCTCAATGTCCTGTTGTCGTTTGCCCAGTTCGAGCGGGAAGTCACTTCCGAGCGCATCCGCGACAAGATCGCGGCCTCCAAGCGCAAGGGGCTGTGGGTCGGCGGCATAGCCCCGCTCGGATACGCCACCAAGGACCGCAAGATCGTCGTGGTGGAAGAG
>VAZQ01000076.1 GCA_005883115.1 Alphaproteobacteria bacterium
GGTCTCGTTGGACACGTAGCCCGAAGTGAAGACGAGGGCGGCTTCCTTGCGGTGGAGATCGGCGAGCTCGCGTTCGAGATTGACCAATGGATGATTGGTGCCGGCGATGTTGCGGGTGCCGCCGGCGCCGGTGCCCATGCGGGTTGCGGTTTCGACCATTGCCCCGATCACTTTGGGATGCTGGCCCATTCCGAGGTAATCGTTGGAGCACCAGACGATGACGTCGCGCGGCCCTTGCGGTGAGTGCCAGATCGCGTGCGGGAACCGGCCGGCGAGGCGTTCGAGATCGGCAAAGACCCGGTAGCGGCGTTCGTCCCTCAGCCGGGCAAGGGCATGCGAAAAATACGCGTCGTAACTCATGGACTGCTCTGTGCCTCGGCCGGCTGGCGTTTTTGGAACGGTCCCAAATTAGAGGCGTTCCAGGGCGCTTGTCGAGGCGATAATTGCCGCGCAACGGTCAGAAAATTGATGCGAATTGCGGTAAGGTGTTCCGCATTGCCGCCGTGGGGACGAACGCAGCCGGGCCGGGGGAGGTATAGAGAGTGAGCGAACACGGGCTCGAGCACGGTCTCACCAACTACGGGGACCGAGATTTCTCGCTCTACCTGCGGCGTTCCTTTGCGCAGTCCATGGGCTACTCGCGTGCGCTGTTGAAAAAGCCCGTCGTCGGCATCGCCTATACCCCATCCGCCTTCAACAATTGCCACCGGCATTTCCCAGAACTGCTCGAGGCGGTGCGGCGCGGGGTGCTCGCCGCCGGCGCGCTGCCGATGGCGTTTCCCACCATCTCGCTCGGCGAGGTGTTTCTCAGCCCGACCAGCATGAAATATCGCAACCTGATGTCGATCGACACGGAGGAAATGATCCGGGCGCAACCGATGGACGCGGTCGTGCTCATGGGCGGGTGCGACAAGACAGTACCGGCGCAAATCATGGGCGCGATATCCGCCGGCCGGCCGGCGGTCATGCTGGTGGCAGGCCCGATGATGACTGGCCGCCACCGCGGCGAGCGGCTCGGCGCCTGCACCGACTGCCGGCGTTTCTGGGCGCGATATCGCGCCGGCGAGGTCGCCGAGGAGGAAATTTCGCAAGTCGAAGGGCAGCTGGCGGTCACCGCCGGCACTTGCGCGGTGATGGGCACCGCGTCGACCATGGCCTGCATCGCCGAAGCGCTCGGGCTTATCCTGCCCGGAACCGCCGCGATCCCGGCCGTGCATGCCGACCGCCTGCGTGCCGCGGAAGCAACCGGCAGCGCGGCCGTCGCGCTGATCGGCTCCGATCGCACGCCAGGGCGCATCGTCAACGCGAAATCGGTCGAGAACGCGCTGCGTGCCCTGCTCGCGCTCGGCGGCTCGACCAACGCGGTGATCCACCTCACCGCCATCGCCGGACGCGCCGGCGTGAAAATTTCGCTCGCAGAGCTCAACCGGCTCTCCGATTCGACGCCCGTGCTGGTCAATCTCAAGCCGGTCGGCAACGGCTATATGGAGGATTTTTTCGCCGCCGGCGGCATGGGCGCGCTGCTGCGCGAGCTCAAGCCGCTGCTGCACCTCGACTGCGTAACGGCGAGCGGGGAGACGCTGGGCGAACGCCTCGCATCCGATGGCGGCGCTTACGTCGACCGCTCGATCATTGCGCAACGCGACAAGCCGTTCGAGCCGCAAGGCGGGCTCGTCGCTCTGTTCGGCAATCTCGCCCCCAAGGGCGCAATCCTCAAGCGCTCGGCGGCCGATGCAAAAT
>VAZQ01000077.1 GCA_005883115.1 Alphaproteobacteria bacterium
GGGCGCCAAGCCCTCGAAGGCCTCGTCGAGGATCATCAACGACGGCGCGAGCGCCATGGCGCGTGCAATCGACACCATCTTCTTCTGCCCGCCGCTGAGATTGAGCCCCGGTCGGCTCAAGAATTGGCCGACTTCGGGAAAGACAGTGAGTGCCTGCGCCTGAGCATCGACGCCAGTTGCGGCGCCGCGCGCGGTCTTGTCGGAGAGCCAGCGGCTGATCATGAGGTTCTCGGCCACCGTGAGCTCCGGAAATATGCCGGAATTCTCCGGCGCATAGCCGATACCGCGCTTGGCGCGTTTGTGCGGCGGCAGGCGGGTAATGTCCTCGCCGCGGAAGCGAATCCGACCGGAGCGCACCGGCAGCAGGCCGGTGATGCTCTCGATGATCGTGGTACGCCCGGCCCCGTTGCGCCCCACCAGCGAGACGACCTCGCCGTCGCCGACCTCGAGCGTCACGCCGCGCAGGATGTGCGCCGGCCCGCGAAAGGTGTTGACGGCCTCGACCTCGAGCAGCACGTGCTTTCCTTCGCCAGTTCAAGCCGAGAGCGGCGCGCCGAGAAGAATGTTGGCGACGTTCTTGTTCGCCCTGATCTCTTGCGGCGTCCCGTCGGCGAGGAATTTTCCTTCATGCATCATCACGATGCGATCCGAATAGCGGAACACGACATCCATGTCGTGCTCGATGATCACGGCCGTGACGGCACCGGCGCGCACGACCGAGGAGACGGTATCCATGATTTGCGTCTTCTCGCGCGTGCTCACTCCGCTGGTCGGCTCGTCGAGAAAAAGAAGTTTCGGGCGCAGCGCGTAGGCAAGCGCCACGTCAAGCAGCTTGCGCTCTCCTTGCGCCAGGCCGCCGGCCGGCACCGCGCTCTTGGCTGCAAGACCGAATTGGCTGAGCACGTCGAGAGCTTCGCGGCGCACGTCGCGGTCGAGGTCCGCAAGCGCCGCGATTTTCACGATCTTGCGCTCACGCGAGAAAATCGACAACGCGACATTATCGAAGACAGTAAGCACATCGAACAGGTTGACGATCTGGAAGCTGCGGGCGATGCCGGCTCGGATGCGTTCATGGATCCTGGCAAAGGTTACGTCCGTGCCCTCGAACAGGATGCGGCCGCTGTCCGGCGCGAGATGGCCGCTGATCAGATTGACGAGCGAGGTCTTGCCGGCGCCGTTCGAACCCACCAGCGAGAGAAATTCGCCTTTGTTGACGGTGAAATTCACGCGATCGCAGGCGTGGACGTCGCCGAACTGTTTGCTGAGATCGATGGTCTGCAGAAGGATCACGCAGATTTCTCCTTCGGCCACAGCTTGGCGGTTGCCACCGAGAGCGCGCCGACGATGCCGGTCGGCAAGAGCATGACCAGCAGCACGAGGACGACCCCGAGCAGAAGCTGCCAGTATTCGGTGGTCGCGACCGCGTAGGTCTTGAGGTAGGTGAAGAGGGGGCCGCCGACGATCGGGCCGGTGAAGTTGCGGAAGCCGCCGAGCAACGTCATAAAGACGATCTCGCCCGAGAACGTCCAGTACAACACTTCGGGCGTGGTGAGGCCGTTGAGCGGCACCCAGAGAATCCCCGCGAGCCCCGTCATGGTTCCGGAAATCAGGAACGCTACCCAGCGGAACCGCCGGATACGCAAGCCGAGGAAAGCAGCCCTGGTTTCGTTGTCACGAATAGCTTGCAGCGCCTTGCCGAACGGCGAGTGCACGATCACCCACATGACCGCTACGCAGATCGCGAACACGGCGAGCACGTAATAATAATAAGCGGAGATGAATCGCTGGAATGCGCCGCCGCCGGTGAACGTAAACATCCCCGCGAGGAGGTCCGGCCGCGCCACGCGCAGGCCGTCCGAGCCACCCGTGAGCCAGAAAAATTTGTAGGCGAGGGTCCACACCACCTGCGACAGCGCGAGCGTGAGAATGCCGAAAAAAATTCGGGTGTGGCGGACGCAGATATAGCCGAGCAGGGCCGACACGAGCGCCACAATCGGCAGCCCGATCAAAATATAGAGCTCCATCGAACGGATGCCGGCATCACGCAGCAGGAACGCAACCGAATAGGCGCCGATGCCGAAGAAGGCAGAGTGACCGAACGACAGCAGGCCCGTATAACCGAGCAACAGATTGAAGCCGAGCGCGGCAATGGCGGCGATCAGACCGTAGGTCAGAAGCTGCGTCTGGTAGAGGCCGATATAGAGCGGCAGCAGCGCCAGCAGCACGAGGACCAAAGTCGCGGCCGCGAACAGCAGCAGTTTGGGACGATACGAGACGCGGCTGACGTCCGCTGCCATCACGCGGTTCCGAACAACCCGGTCGGTTTGACCAGCAGCACCACTGCCGCGATGAGATAGAGCACGGCGAGTTCGATCTCGGGGAAGAACTGGATTCCGGCGGTACGCACAAAGCTCACGATCAACGCTCCGACCAGCGCGCCCTGCAGGCTGCCAAGGCCGCCGATGACCACCACCACGAAAGCAAGAATGAGCGCGTCGATGCCCATGCCCAGCACCGCGGTCTGAGTCGGCACGATGATGGCGCCGCCGAGGCCGGCCATGAAACAGCCGATGGCAAAGGCCGACACGTAGACCAGCCCGACATTGAGGCCGAGCGCCGATGCCATGCGCCGATCCTGCGAGGTCGCGCGCAGCATGACGCCGAACTTGGTGCGGTAGATCACCGCCCACAGGAGCAATGCGGCAACGACGCCAACCCCAATCACGACCAGGTTGTAGGCCGGATAGACCAGGCCGCCGATCCTCATGATGGGTAGCGCGTCCATCACCGGGTCGGCGGACAACGGCAGCCCACCCCATAGCAGGTGCATGACGTCCTCGAGAATCAATAGCAGGCCGAACGTGACCAGCAGCTGGTATTCCTCGGCACGTCGATAGAACGGCCGCAGCAGCGGCTCGATCACGATGCCGAGCAGCGCGACCACGGCTGCGCCGACCGGGATCAGGAGAAACGTCCATCCAGCGGGCACGCCGAGCGCGATGGCACGCCCGACCAGCCAGGCGGTGACGAAGGCGCCGACGGCATAGAAGCTGCCGTGCGCCATGTTGACGATGCGCATGACACCGAAGATGAGCGAGAGACCCGCGGCGATCAGGAAAAGAACCGAGGCATAGAACAATGAATTCAGGATTTGGATGATCAGTATCGACACTGAATTCCCGCGTCCGCCGCGCACCGCCGCTGTCGCAGCGCAACCTTATCAAGAGTTCATCCAACAACCAACCGCGCCCGCACGGATGCGGACGCGGTTGCCGTTGATCAAGCAGGACGGGACGGTCAGGCGGGCTGCGGCCAAGTCTTCTTGATCCAATCGGCCGCAGCGGTCGACTCGTTGTGGCCGTGGCCGGGCTTGGGCCAGTTCGCCGGCGCTGTGATGTCTCGGATGGGAATGGTGATGATCGACGTCGGATCCCAAATGGGGAAGTCGTATTTGGGATCGTTCTTGGTCATCCCGATCACCGTGTCTTTATAGCCTTGGTGATTGTCGGGCCGGATGTAGAGGTAGCCGGCCGGCGTATCCATCCCCATGCCTTCGAGCATGCTGATGATGACGTCGTCCTCCGGCCAGCCGCCCACAAGGTGGTTGGCTTTCTCGACGGCGGCCTTAAGCAGGTAAAGCGCCGCATAAGCGCCATCCGACTCGAAGCTCGGATATTCGTTCCAGCGCTTTTGATAGCGTTGGACGAACCCGTCGTTGGCCGGCCAGAGCCCTTTGGCAGGATGCTGGAAGAAATAGTTTGCGTGCACGCCGGCCAGTACGCCCTCGGGGTGATCCTTGCCGATGGTGTGCGGCGGCCCACCGAAGGCCAACGTGGTGGCGACCTTCATCTTATCGAACAAGCCGTAGCGCAGGGCCTGTTTGTAGAACGCCACATAGTCGCCGCCCCAGAGGCCGCAGATCAGGATGTCCGGGTTGTCGGAAAGCAGCTTGGTGATGTGCGGGGTGAAGTCGGTGCTGAACAGCTTCGGCCACGCCTCGGAGACCAACGTGGCGCCGGGAACCAGCCTCTGATACGCCAGCACGAAATGCTCATGCACGTTGCGGCCGTAGCTGTAATCCGGCTGGATGGAACCGACCCGCTTTGCCTGAGGCCAAGCCTTCGCCGCGCCGATCGCAGAGGTAACGCCGTCGGCTGACTGGATGTTGGTCACCCGGAAGACGTATTTCGGGTTGGGCACCGCTTTGTCGAACAGGAAATCGGTGCAGCCGTCGTTGAACAGCGTCAGGACCCCGAGTTCCTCGGCGACCGGGCCAAGGGCCGGCGTGTTGCCGCTCGAAATGATGCCGGTAAACAGATCGATTTTTTCCGACAGTTTCATCCGCCGGAGTTCCTTCACATTCCCGTCAGTGCCGGCGCTTTCGTCGGCAAAGATGGTCTCGATCTTCCGCTTGCCCAGCAACCCGCCTTCGGCGTTGATCTCCTCGGCCGCCAGCAGATGCCCTTTCCGGCCGGCTTCGCCCAAGCCATTTGCCGGGCCAGTCAAGAACGTGATGTGCCCGGTCTTGTACGGCGTATCCGGAATCTTGCCTTTGGGCGGCTCGACAGCGGCTTTGACCAGTTTCGGTCCGGCGACCAGGCCGGCACCGGCAAGGCCGCCCCCGCCAACCGTGACACCAAGCGCGCCGAGAAATTTACGCCGATCGACCGCGGGTGGTTTGTCCATGTTTTCCTCCTCAAGCTGTTATACGTGTGGATGGCGAAACGGATATCGCCTCCGATAGCTTCCTTTTATCACGCACGCAGTTCGCGCGCGACGTGGCCGTGTCAGATTGCCGCCTTAGCCTCTGGCGGGGCAACCGAAAGGCGGGCCGACCGGACGCCTGTCCGGAACCCTCGACGCGCGGCGCCGCGCTCGCGTGGGCGCCCTTCCCCCGCCGCCCGGCTATGGCCGGCGGACGGTTGCGCGGCTGCAGCCGGAGCGAGATTTCCCCCTGATTTCAAACCTTTGGACGCTGCCCCG
>VAZQ01000078.1 GCA_005883115.1 Alphaproteobacteria bacterium
GCGAGGGGTTGCCGTTTTTGATGGCGGGAATGTTATCGGCCCAGCGCGGGGTGGTTACTTGCGGCGGCCGCAGTAATCCGGATGCCACTGGGAAAATTCTCGTTTACCCGCTTTTCCGTGCTTTGATTTCGTTGAATTTGGATAGCGCTCGTTCAAATTTGTTCTCAAACAGCCACATCGCATTGAGAATTTCACGGAAGGTTGCAGATGCTTTCGCCCTGTCAGCTTGTCCAAAGGTGAAGATGCTGTTGTTGCGCAAGTGCCCCATGATCGTGGGATCGGAAATTCTGTAATTGGCCAGGTTGCCTGAGTTGAGAGCGGACTTGGTGGGACTGGGAATGATCTGAATGAGCTCAAACAATTTCATTTGATCGATGGGATTCGGCAAGGCTCTGATGATTGCCGGTATATGCGGGAAAACGTCTGCATGTGCGTTCATGAGGCCGTCCCGCACGGCGGTCCAGTGATTGTATCGATGATCTAAATTGCCCGCCCGTGCCTCTTCTTTCTCGTCGCGCACGCTCAGCGAGGGATCAAAGGCTGCAATCACCCTTTTAATCGCCGCCCATCTCTTCTGGCCATTTTGATCTTCGGAGACGCCGGTTTGGAAACTTCCCTTGTACGTATTCGAGCGCGCATTGCCCATGTTTTGCTTGCCATCCGTCTCGGCAAAGAAGATAGCCAAGCTGATACGACCCGCGACTTCGGCATTCGCTGTATCGAGCCCTTTCGCTCGCGCGATAGCGATCCCGAGGGCGATAACATCCTCGAACGGGGTATTGGAATTTTGGGCATTCGCGGGCGGCGGCTGCATGATGCTGAAGAGATTCACATACTCCTCGAGAAGCGGCTCATTGTCGGCATCGAAGTAAGCTGGAGGAAGCCCGAATTTATTCGGCCTGCCGATTTTCGCCGGAAGCACGTCGGTGAGGTCCTTATAGGCGCTTATCATATTGTTGCGCGCGAGATAGAGCGCTTGTCCCGGCAGGTTCGGCAGCGGTTGTTTTGAATTGATTTGAGCGCGCCGCTCCTTCAGGACCGACTTAAATTGGCTTAGCGCATTGTTGTACGCGTTGATCGCATCCGACGGTGATTTCGTGACTCCGGCCGGCTGAGCGGTTGCGCGGGACATGAAGCTGATGTCGCCCATCTTGGTAGGGACGACAAGCGCGACCGCATGTGTGACCGCGTCGATGGCGTCAAAAGCCGTAGGCGTGAAGAAGAGCCACAGAGCAAGGGCCGGCGCACGCATGGCTGCGCGTGTTCCGGCAGCAATGGCCGATCGGGTCAGTGTGAGTCCTCCGCTTGCTTGGCTGCTTCGATCGAGCCCGTCTCAGGATCGAAAGCGATGGTGCGACGGCCGAGCGGCACCGTTGCAGGCGAAATATCGCATTTGAGGAAGCGGCCTTTGCCGGGTGCGCCAATGAACTCACCCCCCTCGGCAACGGTTTCTCCGCGCATCAGCGTTGTGACCGGCCAGCCTTTGATCGTCTTGCCCTCGTAGGGCGTATAGTCCATCGCATCGTGGAGCGTCGATTGCGTGATGGTGATCTCCTTGTCCGGGTCCCAGATTGCGAGGTCAGCATCGCTACCGACGGCGAGGGTGCCCTTGCGCGGATAAAGTCCGTACAGCTTAGCGGCGTTGGTCGCTGTGAGCGCGACGAATTGTGGCAGCTCGATGCGCCCCTTACCGACGCCTTCCGCGAAAAGAAGCGCAGTTCGGACTTCGAGACCGGGAACGCCGTTCGCCACTTTTTTGAACGGCGCATTTCGGCCGTGTTTCATCTTTCCTTCCGGATCATTGTAGCGGTAGCCGGCGTGATCAGACGAGAAGACATCGAATACGCCGCTCACAAGTCCCTGCCAGATCACCTCCTGGTTTGCCTTGTCGCGGGGTGGCGGGCTGCACATATATTTCGCGCCCTCAAAACCGGGCCGGTCGAGATCGTCCGCGGTCAGGAAGAGATATTGCGGGCAGGTTTCGCCGTAAACTTTGAGTCCCCCCGCCTTGGCCAAACGGATCTGCTCCATCGCCTCGCGTGCAGAGACGTGCACGATCAGGATCGGCACATCGACCAGCTCGGCCAACGAAATCGCTCGTGAGGTTGCCTCGCGTTCGGCGATCGGCGCATGCGCCATGCCGTGAAAACGCGGAGCCGTGTGACCGGCTGCAAGCAATCCTTCACTCAGCCAAGCGATGACGTCATGATTTTCTGCATGGACCATGACGAGCGCGCGCTCCCGCCTCGCTACCGACAGCACTTCTAGAATCTGCCGATCATCAAGCTTGAGGGCGTCGTAAGTCATGTAGATCTTGAAAGACGTGTAGCCATCCTTGATCAGCGCGGGCAGCTCTTGGCCGGTGACCTGATCGGTCGGATCGGAAATGATGAGGTGGAATGCGTAGTCCACCGAGGCTTTGGCCCCCGCGCAGGCGTGATAGTCCTTGACCACCTGCCGCAGCGACATGCCGCGGTATTGCGCGGCGAAGGGAATGACGGTCGTGGTGCCGCCGCAAGCCGCCGAGCGGGTCGCAGTGAAGAAGTCGTCCGCCGTCATAACGCCCATGGAGGAGCGCTGCTCGATGTGACAATGACTGTCGACACCGCCCGGCGTGACGATGTGACCTTCGGCGTTGATCTCCCGGCGGCCGGCGGAAAGCTTCGCGCCGATTGTCGCGATGCGCCCGGCTAGCACACCGATATCGGCGCGAAAGACGTCAGACGCGGTCGCCAGCGTTCCATTGCGTACGACCAAATCGTACTGGGCCATGACACCTCCGCGTCGGATCAGATCGAACGGATATAGGTCCCATCCGCGCTCTGCAAGGTTCGCGTCACATATGAGGTTGGTAACCGCAAATGCGCCGCAGCCCTCAATTAAGCGACCGCGAGTCGGCGGCCATTGGCGCTTTCTTTCAGCCGTGCCTCGAGGCGGGACTGCAGCCGATCGAGCTCCGCCATGTCGGCGGCATCAAGCTTGAGCCCAGGAGGCCGCAGTGCCGCCGAGGCAATGGCGCCGCGGCGGCGCAAAATCTCCTTGCGCACGGCAAGCCCGAAGCCCGGCTGCTGTTCGTGGCGCACGAGCGGCAAATACACATCGAACAGATCTTCCGCTTCGTCCCTGCGGCCGGCTGCAAACAGCGCGAACACGGAGACCAGCATCTCCGGATGGGCAAAGCCCGTCATGATGCCATCCGCGCCGCGGGCGAGTTCTTGCGGCACATACAGTCCGCCATTCCCGACCAGGATGCTGATGTAACGCCGCGCGGCTCCATCGCAAGCTTTGCGTATTTGAGTAAGCTTCTTCAGGCCGGGGCAGTCCTCGTGCTTGAACATCACTACGCTTGGATGCCTGTCGACGATCTTGAGCAAGCTTTCGGCGCAGATGTGGGATTGCGTCGACTGCGGATAGTCCTGGTACACCACCGGAATTTTCTGGCCCAGTTTCGCGATAACATCATCGAAATAAGTGACGATCTGCATTTCCGTCTTCAGGCCGGTCAGCGGCGCCACCATGACGCCGCAGGCGCCGGCATCCATCGCCATTCTGCTAAGCGCGACGAGGTTTGACGTGCCCGGGTTCGAGACGCCGACAATCACGGGCACCCGACCGTTGACGCGGCGCAGGAAATAACGAGCGAACTCGGCCGCCTCTTTCTCGCTGAGCTTTTGCGCTTCGCCCATCATCCCGAGAATGGTCAACCCCTGCACGCCACATCGCAGATAGAATTCGACTAGACGGTCGACGCTCGGCCAATCGATGTCGCCGGCATCCGTGAATGGTGTGGCCGAGATCGCGTATACGCCTTTTGCCGTCGAATTCAGCAGTTGGCTCATGTTCGCACTCTCTGGAAATCGGCAAATTTTCAGCTTTTCGAGAAATGCCGTGGGACTATACCTCGCATGTAGCGTGCGGCAACCAGCAGCCATCCTGTCGGGTGCTGTCGAGCACGCGTCCCGCATCCTTGCCTGCGCATTCATCTTGTCCGGTATGTTGCGGTTGCTATAGTCCCCACTGATGCACGCTGGGCCGGCTCGAGGGAACTCCATGATCCGATTCGTGCTTTCGACTACCGGTGCACTTCTTCTTGCCACGTCTGTATATGGCCAGGAGCCGCCGCCGCTTCGCACGGCGCTCGATGGCACGTTCGCCCCGCATGCGTTTCCGAATCTGTCTGGCGGTTATCAGGGGTTCAATGTCGATCTCGCCAACGAGATCGGCAAGCGGCTCAAACGCAAGATCGTGCTGGATGCCGCGCAGTTCTCCGGGCTCGTTCCGGCGCTGCAGGCCGGCACCTACGATTTCCTCTCGGCTCCCACGACCGTCACCAAGGAGCGCGCCGAGAGTATGTTGTTTACGGAGGGGTATCTCAACACCGACTTTCAATTCCTGATCAAGAAAGGCGCGCCAAAAGTCGCCAAGCTCGAAGACCTCAAGGGCAAAACGATTTCCGTCAACAAGGGATCGGCCTACGACTCTTGGGCGCGCGATCTCGAGGGCAAGATCGGCTGGACGGTCGAATCCTTCGGTACCCAGACCGACGCCGTACAAGCGGTCCTCGTCGGGCGCGCCGAGGCCAATGTCGCCGGCAACACCGTCATCGCATGGGCGGTCAAGAACAACCCACAACTGGAGCTCTCGTATCTATATTCGACTGGGCTCGTGCGCAAAGTGCTTGATGTCGCCATCGAATGCATGAAACTCGATGGGACCATCGCGAAAATGCATGAAAGATGGTTCGGCGTAGCGCCTGCCGCAGATTCCGCCGCCGTGACCGTTTTCCCCGGCTACGGCGTTCCCGACATGCCAGGCTACGATCCCACTGCGCATACGCCCTCCTGCAGCTGATCAGGCTCGTGGGATGTGTTGCCGCGGGCGCTGCGGACGCCGCGAGTGTTGATGACGACCGGCACGCCGCCCATCCTGGAGATCCGCGGTCTCCGCAAAAAATTCCACGACGTCGAGATATTGCGCGGCATTGACCTTCTCGTATTGCCGCAAGAACTGGTGTTTGTCATCGGACCCTCGGGAGCAGGCAAGAGCACCTTGCTGCGCTGCTGCAACCGCCTGGAGGAGCCATCGGCCGGTTCGGTGCAAGTCGGCGGGGTCGATATCACGGCGCGTTCCACCGACATCAACGCGATGCGGCGTCAGATCGGCATGGTGTTTCAGTCGTTCAACCTCTATCCCCATATGACGGCGCTGCGAAACGTCACGCTTGCGCTTGTCAAGGTGCTGCGCAAGCCACGTGCCGAAGCGGAGCGCCTCGGCATGGCGGCCCTCGATCGGGTCGGACTTGCCAACAAGGCACGGTCTTATCCCGGCGAGCTTTCGGGCGGCCAGCAGCAGCGAGTGGCGATCGCTCGCGCGCTCGCGCTGGAACCCAAGGTGATGCTGTTTGACGAGCCCACCTCCGCGCTCGATCCGGAGCTCGTGGGCAGCGTTCTCAACGTCATGCGCGAGCTCAAGCGCGGTGGCATGACCATGCTGGTGGTCAGCCATGAGATGCGCTTTGCGCGCGACGCCGCCGACCGCGTCATCTTTATGGATCATGGGCTTATTGTGGAGGAGGGGCCGCCGCAGCGGATCTTTTCCACACCCAGCGAGGCGCGCACCCGCGCCTTCATCGCCGAGCTCGGACGTTGAGATGGCCATGGAGGCTTGGTCGCGCTTTCTCGACACGTTCTTCAACTTGGACGTCATTGAGCGCTATTTCCCCGCCATCATGAAGGGCGTGGTGGTGACGATCGAGATCGCAGCGGCGGTCGTGGTCACCGGCACCCTCCTTGGACTTGTGCTCGCGATCGTGCGGACATTCCGGCTAATTCCAATGAATGCCCTCATCGTGGTCTTCGTCGACATGTTCCGGGCGCTGCCGCCGCTGGTGCTGGTCCTTCTGGTCTATTTCGGGTTGCCCAATATCGGCATCAATTTGCCGTCCTTCGCGGTGCTCTGGCTTGTGCTTGCCCTCGTACTGGCCGCCTTCGCCGAGGAGATTTTCTGGGCCGGCATTCTGTCGATCCCGAAGGGTCAATGGGAGGCGGCACGTTCCACGGGCTTAGGCTTTCTCGGCACGCTCGCCTATGTCGTGCTGCCACAGGCGATCCGCTTGACTGTGCCGCCGCTCACCAACCGCACGATCGCCATCACCAAGAACACCGCGCTTGGCACGGTGATCGGAGTCGGTGAAATCCTCAATCAGGCCACCACCGCGCAATCGTTTTCCGGCAATGCGACGCCGCTCATGATGGGAGCGATAGCGTATATGATCCTGTTCATCCCCGTCGTCGTGTTCGGGCGCTTGCTCGAGACCCGGTTCGCCTGGCGCAGGGTGTAATGGAAGCGATCATCCAGCAGTTCTTCAATCTGGCCATCATGGAGCGAGCGTTGCCGCTCATCCTCTCTGGCCTCAAGCAGACGATCCTTATCTGTGTCCTCGTCATTCCGCTTGGGTTGGCCGGTGGGCTTGCATGCGCGATCTTGTCGCTTTCGCGCTTGCGCATCGCGCGCTGGGCGGCGGTTGCCGGAATTGATTTCTTTCGTGCCATTCCGCCGCTCGTTCTCCTGATCTTCATCTATGCGGGCCTACCGTTCGCGGGTTTGCGGCCGTCGCCTATGACCGCGGTCGCCATCGCGTTTTTTCTCAACACCTCGAGCTATTACGGCGAAATCTATCGCGCGGGCATCGAAAGCGTGGGGCAGGGTCAATGGGACGCCGCGCGCTCGACGGGCCTCAGAGGCTATCAGACGCTGGCCTATATCGTGCTACCACAGGCAGTGCGCAATGTGCTTCCCGATCTCGTATCAAACACGGTCGAGGTCGTGAAGCTGACCTCGATTGCGAGCGTCGTAGCCCTGCCGGAGCTGCTCTACTCGGCCGATATGGCGCGCTCGGTGACTTTCAATTCGTCTCCGATCGTGCTGGCTGCGGCGATCTATCTTGTTATGCTCTGGCCGATCGTGCGCCTGATTAGCCGGTTGGAGCGGCGGGTCGCCGCGTGAAATAGCAGGAGGACTTCGTGAGCCGAGTGCTGCGGATTGGTGGCGCCCAGATGGGGCCGGTACACAAGGCGGACAGCCGGCAGGCGGTTGTGCGGCGAATGCTCGATCTGCTCGATGAAGCAAAGGGCGAAAAATGCGATCTCGTGGTCTATCCGGAACTCGCGCTGACGACGTTCTTCCCACGTTGGTACATGACCGATCAGGCGGAAGTCGACGCCTGGTTTGAGCGCGAGATGCCAAACGCTGCGACACGCCCGTTGTTCGAGCAAGCCGCAGATTATCGCATCGGGTTATCGTTCGGTTATGCTGAGCTCACGCCT
>VAZQ01000079.1 GCA_005883115.1 Alphaproteobacteria bacterium
GCGATTCTTTCGTTTCCACGCGGCCTACGGCGAGGGCGTTCCCGATCCGGAAGGAGTCGCCGCCTGTATCGAGGCGCGCGCGGGGCTCGAGCAACTGTCTCGCGAGCGGGTACGCATGGAGGCGCTCAAGCTCCTCATTGCCAAGCATGCCGTGCCGACGCTTGCGCTGATGACGGAGACAGGCTTGCTTGAGCAGGTGCTCGGGGGCGTACCGCTGCTCGCGAGCTTCTCCAACATGGTCAAGCTCGAGGCCGCACTTGCCCTTGCGCCCGATGCCATACGCCGGGTCGGCGCGTTGGCGATCTCGGTGATCGAGGATGCGGAGCGCCTGCGCGAGCGGCTGCGGCTCACCAACGCGGAGTACGAGCGCTTGGCGTCAATGGTCGAGGGCTGGCGGCAAATTTCAGCGGGATTGGAGGAGCAGGAGGCGCGGGTTCTGCTCTATCGGCTCGAGCCGGAGCGTTTCACCGATCGCGTCCTGCTCGCCTGGACGCGTGCGCCCCAAGGCATGGCGGATCCGGCCTGGCGTCGGCTCGCCACGTTGCCCATGCGCTGGAGCGCGCCGGTATTCCCGCTCAAGGCGGCCGACTTCATTCGGCGTGGCGTGCCCAGAGGACCCCGCCTGGGCGCGACGCTTGCCGCGGCTGAGGAGGCGTGGATCGCGGCCGGATTTCCGGCGGATGCGGCGCAAGTGGCAGCGATTGCGGACGCGGCAGCTGCGGCAACGAACTGATGCGGCGCCAGCCGACTCGCTCCGCGGCCCGTTGCGCACTACATTTGTCGAGAACGGTCGTATCATGAGTAACAGCCGCCGCCCTGCCGACATTGCGCGCCGCTCGGCGCAGGCGCTGAAGGGGCGCCCCCGCAACGTCTTCCGCCGCGAGACTTTCGCACTGCCGCGCGAGAAGGCGCGCGAAAAAGCGCGCGAAATGTTTCGCCGCTATCCCAAGGCCGCCTATATGACCGAGATCGAGTCCTGGCGCGAACTTCCGGGCGATTGCATCGAATTCACTATGCGGCGGCTTCCGAGCGCGGATTGATACTCAATTCCGATTCACAAGCTCATCTAGCAGCGTCCCCCGCGACGCAACCCTAGCGGGATGCCCTCGCGGGGATGATGGCGAGCAATGTCACGTGATGCTTGAATCGCTTTTCGCGGCTTTAGCCGAAATATCCTTGCCGCAGCTTGCACTGATTTCCGGAATGGCCCTCGTTGCTTCATTCGTCGGTGGAGTCGCCGGTTACGGTACCGGCGCGCTGATGCCGCTCGTTTTGGTACCGATCGTGGGCGCCGAGCCGGTCGTGCCGATCCTTTCGCTTTCGGCGCTGTTGACAAACAGCAGTCGTGCGACGGCGTTTTGGGGCTTTGTGGATGGACGTCGCGCCTTGATGGTACTCATCGCGGCGGTGCCGACCTGCGTGCTCGGCGCCTGGGGCTATACCATGCTTAGCGGCAAAGGTGCCGCCCTGGTGATCGGCGCGATGCTAGTGGCAAGCGTGCCGCTGCGCCGGCTGATGCGCCGGCGCGGGCTTGCGCTCTCGAGCCGCGGATTGGCAGCGGCCTGCTTCGGCTGGGGACCGCTCGCCGGCGGCACCGTCGGCGCCGGCGTTATCCTTCTCTCGCTTTTGATGGCGGCGGGTCTCGAAGGCGCCGCCGTGATCGCGACTGACGCCGTGATCTCCATCGGGATTGGGTTCGCCAAACTTGCGACCTTTGGGCTGGCCGGCGTGGTGAGCGCGCAGGTGATCGCGATCGCGCTACTCATCGGCGCCGTGGCATTTCCGGGCGCCTTCCTTGCCAAGCGGCTCATTGAGCGGCTGCCCTTGCATGTTCATACCGCGATCCTCGATGCGGTCGTGACCGGCGGCGGGGCGGCCATGATGGTTCACGCCTTCGCGCGGTGAAAGGTGCAGGCTACGGCCACTTCGCCAACGGAGGCAGCGACGACAAGATCGCCTCGATATTGCCGCCGGTGCGCAGCCCGAACACGGTGCCGCGGTCGTACAACAGGTTGAATTCCACGTAGCGGCCACGGCGCACGAGCTGCTCCTCGCGCTCGGCCGCGCTCCAGGGCGTGCTGAAGTTGTTGCGCACCAGCTCGGGATATATGCCGAGAAAGACGCGGCCCACTTCCTGCGTGAAGGCAAAATCCGCCTCCCAGTCTGCGCTATCGAGATAATCGTAAAAGATTCCGCCGATCCCGCGCATCTCCTGCCGATGGTGCAAGTAGAAGTATTCGTCGCACCAACGCTTATACTTGGCATAGGGGGCGACGCGGGCATGTGCATCGCAAGCCCGTTTCATTGCTGCGTGAAAGGCGATTGTGTCGCGATCGTCTTGCCGGCGGCGCCTCTCGAGCACGGGGGTCAAATCCGCGCCACCGCCGAACCAAGCCTTTGTGGTGATCACAAAGCGCGTGTTCATGTGGACCGCCGGCACGTGCGGATTCTGCGGATGGGCGATGAGCGAAACGCCGGAGGCCCAGAAGCGCGGGTCCATTTCGGACCCCGGAATGTCTTTGCGGAATTCCGGCGCGAACTCGCCAAACACGGTAGACACATGCACGGCGACTTTCTCGAACACGCGCCCGTGCATGCTCGCCATCACGCCGCCGCCGCCCGGCTTGGCGTGAGCGGATCCTGCGCTTGAATTGCCGTTTTCGGGTGAGCTCGCTCGGTGGCCGTCATGGTCGGCGCGAGTCCACGGTGTGCGGAGGAATCGGCCGGCGGCTCGATCGGCGAGCGGCGCGCGCGCTGGCAACGCGGTTTCAAGCGCCTCCAACGCGACGCAGATCTCGTCGCGCAGCGTTTCGAACCACGCTTGCGCGCGCGCCTTGCGGGATTCGAGCACGTTCTCGCTCATGAAAACCTCCGGCCCTCCTTTAGGGCATGCTCGCCTGTGCGTCACCATCGCCCACGCGAGCGAGCGTGCGCGCAAATGTTCGCTGAGAGACTCACGCGAGCTTTTTTTTGCCATTCTTTGGGCCGGGGAAAATTCCAGCCGAAGCTTTTTTTTGCCATTCTTTCGGGAAACGCTGTCGGTGTGGGGGATGTTGGGGGTGTGATGTCCGCCCCCGCTTGCGTGGGGACCTGGCAGGCGGTGGGTTAGCGACGAAGCGCCAGCGAGCGATGCGGGTGAGGGGTAGCGCCTTGGGCGTGAGAATGTCCCTCACCCGCTTCGTGTTTTTTTGATCATCTCATGTCGCAGAGGATGTACGCGCGGGAGCGCCTCGCCTTAGCTCTCGCCGCTTGCCTGCGCTTGCGTTTGCCTCATCGCTTCGCCCACGGCCATGGCAGCGGCCATCGCTACATTGAGCGAGCGTAACCCCTGGCGCATCGGAATGAGGAGCCGCGCGTCGGCTGCCGCGTGCACCTTTTCTGGCACGCCCGATGTTTCGCGGCCGAACAGCAAGACATCGCCGCGCCGGAAGGCGTGCTCGAGATACGAGCGGCGCGCATGCGTGGTGAAGACGATGAGCCGCGCGGCCGCGCCGGCACGCCAAGTCTCGAATGCATCCCAATCGGCATGCCGGGCGATCTCGACCTGATCGAGGTAATCCATTCCGGCGCGGCGGAACGCACGGTCGCTGGTGGGAAAGCCTGCTGGGTCGATAATGTGGGTCTCGACGCCGAGGCAGGCGGCGAGACGAAGAATCGTGCCCGTGTTCTGGGGGATGTCGGGCTCATAAAGCGCAATGCGTATGGGGAGGATTGCAGTCATGCAAGGAACCGGCATCGCGGGCGAAAATCTATGGCGCGCGAAAGATTTATGCGACGTGTGGTCCTCGCGATACAGGTCCGCATTGCCCACTTGCGCTCGCTTGGCAAGGGTGCCAATAAAACGCCCCTGGATTTAGCCGCTTGGCCCCCTCGCTTGCAGAGAGGAGAGCGGCCGGTTCGCCCGCCGCCGCCAGGCGGCGGTCTGCGTGTCGGGCCGGGAGCGAGCGCGGCTCCTGCGCGGAGAAAGCAGCCGGCGCAAGGGGCTGCGGGCGGACTGACGGACAAGAAAGGACTGCGCACGTGACGACGATGTCTTCGGCCGAGCCGACGCGTCGCGATTTTCTTTATATTGGGACCGCCTCAGTGGCCGGGATCGGGGCCGCCGCGACGCTCGTTCCGCTGATCGCGCAGATGAATCCCGATGCGTCCACGATTGCGGCGGGCGCGCCGATCGAGGTCGATCTTTCGCCGATCGCCGACGGCCAGGTGATCAAGGTGTTCTGGCGCGGCAAACCGATCTACATCAATCATCGCACTCAGAAGCAGATCCAGGAGGCAGAGAACGTCGACGTCGCGAAGCTGCCGGATCCGCAGCCGGATTCCGCGCGCATCAAGCCCGGTCACACGCAATGGCAAGTGCTGATTGCAATTTGCACCCACCTCGGCTGCATTCCAATCGCCCATCAGGGTCCCTACGACGGCTACTTCTGCCCCTGCCACGGCTCCGTCTACGACACCTCCGGGCGCATCCGGCAGGGACCGGCGCCGCTGAACCTCGCGCTGCCGCCATACGAATTTGTCTCCGACACAAAAATCCGGATCGGCTGACGGTCTCATGAGCGGACATCCGACCTACCAGCCGCAAAGCGCGTTCTTGCGATGGATGGAGCGGCGGCTGCCCATCGGCGGATTGGTCTACTCTTCGTTCGTTGTTTACCCGACGCCGCGCAACCTGAACTACTGGTGGGCATTCGGCGGCATCCTCACGTTCATGCTCAGCGTGCAGATCGTCACCGGGATCGTGCTGGCAATGCATTACACGCCGCACGTGGACTACGCCTTCGATTCCGTCGAGCAGATCATGCGCGACGTGAACTACGGCTGGCTCCTGCGCTACCTGCACTCCACCGGCGCCTC
>VAZQ01000080.1 GCA_005883115.1 Alphaproteobacteria bacterium
AGCCCGGATCTGCGTCCGGTGCGTGCTTTGCTGGCCCACGTTTCCCTCGGCCCCCGCCCTTGGCTCCACCGGCTCCGCCGCCCAACTACCTCCGGCTTTGTTCGTCGGCTTCACGGCTACTACGGCGGGGTCAGACTTCTTGGATTCGTGCATCACCGGCTACGGCTCCTCGCCTTCCCGGCACGGACCGGCAGTGCGCCGCCGGCCAAACCCAAGATCTCCCGGTTCCCGCACAAGAAGCGTCCACGCATGCCAGGGTCTTCGACTACGCCGGGCCGTCCGGATGCTCGCCATAGCGCACCCGTCCGTGTTGCTTTCCACGTTTCAAACCGTGTCGGCACCCGGGATAAGAGTCTTTCGCAGCTCAATGGCTGGCCTGCGCGCTCCCCTGTCAACGCTTCGCTGACACCCTCACGGATGCCCGTGCATGACTCGGGGTCACTGTGGTTTGCTAGACCTTCAGTGCAGCGGACTTCCACCACCTACTCCTTGCCGGTCTTACCGGCGCACTTGAAAAACTCCCTTGAAAGTGGGTGCCTGGTAGCTATGCCGAAGGCAAGGCGTTCGGGAGGGAGCGACGGCGATGATGGGGCAACGAACGGACGGACAGAAGCCGCTGTTCTATTCATTCAAGCTCGACGATCACGTTCCGCCGGATCACCTGCTCAGGGGGATTGATCGGTGCCTTGACCTGGGCGAGCTGAGGCAACACCTCGTACCGTTCTACAGCCATACCGGGCGGCCGTCGATCGATCCTGAGTTGATGGTGCGGATGTTGATCATCGGTTACAGCTTTGGCATTCGTTCCGAGCGCCGACTGTGCGAAGAGGGTCCATCTCAATTTGGCTTATCGCTGGTTCTGTCGACTTGGCCTGGAAGACGCGGTACCGGACCATTCGACCTTCTCGAAGAACCGTCACGGCCGCTTCCGTGAGAGCGATGCGTTTCGGCAGGTGTTCGAGAGCGTGGTCACGCGCTGCATGAAGGAGGGATTGGTCGGTGGCGAAGGCTTTGCCGTCGATGCCAGCGTAATCAAGGCCGACGCCAATCGCAGCCGGAGCACGGCGCGCGAGGGTGCGGAGGATCTGCGCGATCCGCAGCACGCGACACGGGCCGTGCGTGAGTATCTTGCCGCACTCGATGCGCAGGGTGAGCCAGTCACTGTTCCTGCGTCGATCTCGCCGACGGATCCCGGAGCGCGTTGGACGGCAGTGGACGGCCCGGCGTTTTACGCCTATTCGACCAACTATCTGATCGATGTGCGGGCCGGCATCATCGTCGATGTCGAAGCGACGCCCACGTTGCGGACAGCCGAAGTCAAGGCGACACGGACGATGATCGAACGCGTCGAGGAACGGTTTGACCTGAAGCCGGAACGGCTGATCGGCGACATGGCCTACGGCAATGCCGAGCTACTGGGCTGGATGGTCAACGATAAAGGGATCGCGCCGCATGTGCCGGTGTGGGACAAGACACAACGCGACGATGGAACGCTATCCAGCAGCGACTTCGAATGGGATGAACGGGCCAACGAATACCGCTGCCCCCAGGGACAGCCGCTGCGGAGCGAATGGCGGACCTTCAAGCACCCTCGTACGCGCATCACCAAAGCCAACACCATCATCTATCACGCCAGCCAAGCCGCATGCAGCAAGTGCCCGATGAAGTCACGTTGCTGCCCGAACACCCCGAGACGGAAAATCGCACGCAGCGTCCATGAATCCGCACGCGATGTTGCCCGCAATATCGCCAAGACGGATGCTTACAAGCAATCACGCAAGGATCGCAAGAAGGTCGAGGTGCTCTTCGCGCACCTCAAGCGAATCCTGAGGCTCGATCGACTGCGTTTGCGTGGGCCGAACGGTGCTCACGACGAGTTTCTTCTGGCGGCGACCGCGCAGAACTTACGACGAATGGCGAAGTGGTTGTTCTCAGCACAACCAGAAGTGACCAGCATGGCAATCTGAATTGGCGAAGAACACCGTCGCCAACGCAAAACCAGCATCCTCGTTCATCAATCCGCCTTCCTCAAACCGTTCGCGGGAACACCGCCTCGCTCAAATGCTGCGTTTTTCAACAGCATTGGCCACAACCAGTCATAGCGCCTCGTCCTCTAAAGCGGTCTCTCACGGGCAATGGCGGGCCATGGGCTGAATCCAAACAGGACCGCCCATACGATGTCCAATGTTCTACTAGGAATTGCCGCCGGTCTCGTCTTCGGTGTTGCATCGGTCGCGATGATGTTGCCGATGTCGTTCCCGGACAAGTCAGTCGCGCCGAGCGCGGCGTTTGTGGATCGCTTCGCCATCGGTGTTGTCATCGGCTGCGTCCAACTTCCATGGCCGGGCTGGGCCACAGGCCTGACTTTTGGCCTGCTGCTCAGCCTCCCCAGCGCAATCATCACTAAAGCGTACGCGCCTGTACTTGTTGTCGGCGCCCTCGGCGGTCTAATCATCGGCGGAGTCATCCATGGCTGGCTTCCGCGCGCCTAACCCCCTCTCACCGATTGTTGTCGACACTTCAATCTTGGCACTCCGATGCCGAACCGAGTAGGGGAAGTCCTTTCCATTCGCTTAACGCGGACGTCCCGCATGCGGGCTGCGCCCGGCAGCGGGCCGCCGGTTAGCTTGTTTCGTTAGACCGTGATGGCGGCGTGTATTCATATGGGACCCGACATGCAAGCTGGCCGAGAATCACTGGTCGCAGCGCCTGTATGGGCATATCCTTGGGTGCATCGAGCGACTCGCGTGGCACTTGACCTCATTGAGGGACGAAGCGTCGCGCGCGAGTCGTCGCGTGGGCCCCCGGAGCAACTTGAGAGGAGCGAGCACATGCGTCAAATCGGAAATCCAAGTTCATATCAAAAATCTCGGTCTCATCTTTTCGTTCTGCTCTCGGGGTGCGTTATGACAGTAGCAGTCTGGTCCTGTTTCGCGGCCCTGCTGCTTGTTACAGGTTGCACCGCCCCCCTCCCGGCAGACTCACGTAGCGTCGGGCAGCCCTCTGGGCTCGAGAAGATCCGGCACGTCATCGTGATCTATCAGGAGAATTGGAGCTTCGACGGTCTGTATGGCAAATTTCCCGGCGCGGATGGCATCGCCAACGCGGGTGAGCGCATCAGGCAGATGAAGAAGGACGGAACGCCGTACACAACACTTCCGCAGCCGCTCGATACCTCGAAGAATCCGCCGATCCCCGACCTCCGGTTCCGAGCAGACCTACCGGTCGCGCCATATGACGCCGCCCGGTACGTTCCGGCTGACCAGAAGACCGGCGACATCGTGAATCGCGCCCTCCAACAGGAGCGTCAGATCAACGGCGGCCGAATGGACGGGTTCGTAGCCTGGAGCGAGAACGGCGGGTTGGCGATGAGCTACTATGACGCGACCAACTTGCCCGTTGGCCGCCTGGCTCAGCAGTACACTCTGGCTGATCGTTTTTTTCACTCGGCGTTTGACGGCTCGTTGTTCAACCATTTTTGGTTGGTCTGCGCCTGCACCCCGGTCTGGCCGAACGCACCAGCGAATTTGGTGATCCAACTCGACGCGCAGGGCGTCGTGGTGAAGAATGGGTCGGTCACTCCGGACGGCTACGTGGTCCATACGGTCTATTCAACGAACCGGCCGTATCCCGCGAGCATCAAGGATCCCGCCCAGCTGATGCCGCTGCTGACGATGCCGACGATCGGGGACCGGTTGAGCGAGAAGGGGATTTCTTGGGCCTGGTACTCAGGCGGTTGGAATGACGCCGTTGCGGGCCACCCCGATGCGCTCTTTCAATTTCATCATCAACCGTTCAACTACTTCGCCCCGTACGCGGAAGGGACGGCCGCCCGAACTGAGCACCTGAAGGACATTGAGGAGTTCCTTGCTGCGTTGCGGACAGGCAACCTGCCGGCCGTGGCCTTCGTCAAGCCAATCGGTGCTTACAACGAACACATGGGTTATACGGACTTGCTGCGAGGTCAGCAGTACGTGGCAGATCTGGTCAAGGCGGTGCAAGACAGTGCCGTTTGGAAGGACAGCGTGATCATCATCACGTACGACGAAGCCGGCGGGCGCTGGGATCACGTGCCGCCACCGCGGGGCGATCGCTGGGGTCCAGGGGTTCGCGTTCCGGCTATCATTATTTCGCCCTATGCCAAACGCCGCTTCGTCGATCACACGACCTATGAGACCACTTCGATCTTGAAGTTCATCGAAACCCGCTGGCAGTTAGCGCCTCTAGGGAGCCGAGACGCTGCCGCCAACAACCTGTTTAACGCCTTTGACTTCTCGCAGACCCCATGACATCGGGGTAGGGTGGCATCTGCTTTCTAAAGACCGCTACGACCGCTCAGGGTCTATTCTGTTGAAAAACTCGTTTCGCGGCACCGAGCGTCAGCGCTCTCGAAATTCGACCTCATAGAATGGCCGCTGTTGAACGCTACGCGCGCGGGTGATGGTTTAGACCCTCTGCAAAACCGCGTTGCCCAAGTCTTGAACAGTTTTTCAACAGAATAGGTCGCCTGCCGCCGTTCAGAGCATCGAAAAAAACTCAACAGTGCCGGTCGCCTGATCCGAA
>VAZQ01000007.1:0-871 GCA_005883115.1 Alphaproteobacteria bacterium
TTGGTGCCGGCATAGAGGGTCGCGAGGCCCGGCGCGATCTTGGCGTTCTCCTGCTCGAACAGGCTGTTGCCGGCAAGATCGCTCTCCACCAGAAATGGCCCGAACTTTTCCACGTCGAGCACCCAGACCGCCTGAGCGAGCCCCAACTCCTCGAGCCAATAGACGCCGGCGACCCGCTTGATGCCGCGCCCGAGCAGCGCGCCGGTTCCGTAGCCGACGGTGGTGAGATAGATCGCCCCATTGGGCACAAACGAGTTGTGATAGACCTGCGACGTCATTCCGCCCTTGCCGATGATCATGTTGCAGCCGGAGAGCTTGAACCAGCCGTCGAGCCATTGCGCGAAGCGGAACGAGGCGGTCGCGGTCACAGCGCCGACGGTATAGCTGCCATCTGAATTGACGCTCGCCGCGGGTGAGCAGTGGAAATTGGCGCGCCCGAGCGCGTCACCGCCGGCCGGCATGCCGGCGCCCTCCTCGATCGCGTGCTTATACGCGCCCTCGCGCGCGGTGAAGATGCGGCCACTCAGATAGGCGACCGTGCCGATCTTGAGCTTGCGCAGATCGTCGGTCGTCGCGGGTAGCGCAAGATGAATGGTCTCCAGCATCGCCTACTCCGCCGCCTCGGCGGCGACGCGTTCCCATTCCACCGTCTCGCGCCGCATGTACTCCGTGAACCACATCGGGTCGGTCCGGAATTCGACCCTGCCGTCGGCAAAAACGCGCGCGCAGGCGCGGCGCGAGGAGAGACAGAACATGTGCACGGACAACGGCATGCCGCCGGTGTGGCAATAGCCCACCTCAATGTGGCAATCGATGACCATGGAGGAGCCGACAAATCCCATCGCGCCCATGCCAATGCTGTTGCCCAGCT
>VAZQ01000007.1:887-17779 GCA_005883115.1 Alphaproteobacteria bacterium
GCCTCGAGCGCCGCGATTTTCGGATCCGGATTGCGCGAGCCGACCACGCGAAGGCAAGAGGCCTGTTTCCCAAGCACCATGCTGGTGTCTTTAGAGCCGCCGAGCCCGACCCCAACGATCGCCGGCTGGCAGGCAAGCCCGCGCTTGCCAAAGCCGATCAGCGTGTCGAGATAGAACCGCTTGACTCCCTCGATGCCGTCGCCCGGAAACAGCATGCGGTAGTCGGAGCCGAACAGGCCCCCTTTATGCACCGTAATAAGGTCGAGCCAATCGGCGTCGGGATGGAACGCGTATTCGATCTCGGGCGCGCCGATGCCGACATTGTTGTTGTGGTCGGTGCGCCAGAGCGGATGCACGCGGTTGGGCCGCAGCGGCACGCTGGCTGTGGCGCGCGCGGTCGCGCGGCGCAAGGCCGCCTCGAGCGCAACCGGCCCGCCCTCGATGCGCGCCTCGTTGCCGATCTTGACGTACCAGCGCGGCAGGCCGGTATCGCCACACATGGCGCGGCGGTCCTCCTTGGCGGCTTCGGACGAAGGCCGAGAGATCGCCTTTTTCGGTGTCGGCGCATTTGCGCAACCCCGCGAGATAGTCTTGCGGGATCTCGATCGCCGCTTTGGCCATCAGCTCCTCGGCCGTGCGCTGGACGGACGATATGGAAATCATCTTGGCCTCTCCTACTCGGCCGCGATCTTGTCCCGCAGCAGCGTCTCGCCCGGCCGCACATGCGTGAACTCGACCGGCGCATCGGTGATCTCGAGACCACCGGCCGTTTCCCGCGCCACCGTGAAGCGCGAAGCGGCCAAATCGCCGGGCTCCGGAAAATCCGACCGGTAGTGCGCGCCGCGCGAATTCTCGCGCTTGCGGGCCGCGAGCGCAATCACCCTGCTGACCTCCGTGAGCGAGCGCAGATTGAGCCAATCCTGCCAGGTGATATTGAAAGCGCGGCCCTCGTCGGCAAGGCCGCTCGCCAGCAGTTCCGCCTCGATGGCATCGAGCGCCGCAACGGCGCGATCAAGCCTCGCCCCATCGCGCACGACGCCGACATCGTTCCACATCGTGTCGAGGAGTTTTTCGCGCAAGTCGTTCAGATTGCCGGCTTTTCGCACGAAGGGATGGAGCGCGCGCGCAATTTCCGCATCGAGCACGCTCTCATCGGGCGCGCGGTGGCCGCCACTCGCGGCGACGAAGCGCGGCATGACGTCGCCGGCAATCCCGCCGAACACGGTCGAGTTGGCAACGCCGTTGCCGCCGAGCCGGTTGGCGCCGTGCATGCCGCTTGCGTCTTCGCCGGCAACGAATAGCCCCGGCCATTCGGTCGAGGTATCCGCGCGGCAGATGAGGCCACCCATGAAATAATGCGCGGTGGGCACCACCTCCACGAGGCCGCCGGCAAGATCGAAGCCGCAGTCGCGGCAGCGGTCGACCATGCCCTTGAATTCCTTCGCCACCTTAGTCGGCCCGAGATGGCTCATCTTGATATAGAGCCCGCCATGCGGCGTGGTGCGCCCCGCCTTCATCTCCGCGTACATGGCGCGGCTGACGACGTCGCGGGTGGCGCGCTCGAGCTTTTCATCATAATCGCCCATGAAGCGCTGCATCGCGCCATTGAGGAGATGGCCGCCCGCGCCGCGCAGTCCCTCCTCCAGCACCGTGCCGGTCATGCGGGTGTCCGGCCCTGCCAGCAGTCCGGTCGGATGGAACTGGACCATCTCCATGTCGCGCAGGGCCAAGCCCGCGCGCAGCGCCATCGCCAGCCCATCCATGCTCTTGTCGCCGGAGGGGGTATGGTAACGATACATGGTTGGTCCGCCGCCAGTCGCGAGCAGCACCGCCTGCGCCGCGACGAAGCGGAACGTGCCGGTGCGAATGTCGATCATCAGCACGCCGGCAAGCATTCCGTCGCGCGCGGGAATGAGCGCCACCGCGCGGTGCTCCTCGAGCCGACGGATCGGCCGCGCCCATACCTGCTCCATCAGCCGATTGATAATCTCGATGCCGGTGAGGTCGCCCTTGTGCACGGTACGGTCGAAGCTCTGGCCGGCAAACGCCTTGCCGTGCAGCGTGCCGTCGGGATTGCGGTCAAAAAAGCAGCCGATCTCGTTCTCAAGCTCGCGCACGCGCTCGACCGCGGTGCTTACCAGCATCCAGGCTAGTTCCTGATGCGGCAGCCATTTGCCGCCCTCGATCGTGTCCATGAAATGGCGCTCGACCGAGTCCCCGGGGTTGAGCGCGACGTTGTAGCCGCCCTGCACCATGCGCGTGCAGCCGCATTTGCCGAGCAGCCCCTTGGTCGCAATGGTCACGTCGAGATCGGGATCCGCCTTGAGCGCATGCAGCGCCGCGAACAGGCCGGCGCCCCCGGAGCCGAGAATCAAAATATCCGTCTTAAGACGTTCGACATCCATGCGAGCATCACAACATGCGCGCCAGCAGGATAAAGCCGACGATCGCCGAGACTGCAGCCGCGACGGTCGCCAATTCTTTTTGCCGATCGTGCCAATCGAGATTCTCGATCAGGAGCACGCGCACGCCTCCCAACATGTGGACCATGAGCACAAAGACGAGGCCGCTTTCGGCAAGCTTCACCAGCGGCTGATCGCTCCAGTGCAGAAAATTTTCGAGCGAGGTTTCCCCTTCGATGGCAAGCCCGAGCGTCAAGAAGTGGAACGGAAGGAAAATGGCGAGCGCCAAGCCAGAGAGCCGGTGCACGAGCGCGGCGATCCAAAGCACGCTCTGCCGGTGAGCCAATGCGGTCACGGCAGCACCACCGCGAGCACCGCCCGCGCGCCAAGGAGGAAGAGCAGCACGCCGAACGCGCTCGCCAGAATGCCCGCGTCGCGATCTTTAAGGGGCGACCATTCCGCAAGCACATTGCGCACGCCGATGGCAGCGTGAACGGCCACCGCAACGACGAACGCGCCGTAGAAGGCCGCCCAAGCCAGGCTGCCGCGCGTGCGCGAGAGAATGTCGGCCGCGCTCAGTCCTTTGCGGGTCGCGTAGAAGATCACGATGACGTGCAGCAGCACGAGCGGCACCATGACCGCCGCGGTCAAGCGCTGCCAGACATAAAGGCCAACGTTCATAGCTCGCCCTTTACATAGGCCCACATCGTGCGGCGCTTGAGCCCCGCGATCGACGCGGTTGGGTTGAGGCGCTGCGGGCAGAGTTCTTGGCAGGACTGGTGCGAGTGGCAGGCGTGGCAGCCGCCCGAGGCGGCGACCGACCGCAGACGCTCGGGATTTCCGGCGTCGCGCTCGTCATTCACCAATGCCCAGGCACGGTTGAGCGCCGCGGGCCCGAGATAGTCGGAGTTCCAGCGCACGGTATCGCAGGCGGCGTAGCATATGGCGCAATTGATGCACTCGATGGCCGCGTCGGCAGCGATCCGCGCGGCGCTGTCCGGCCGCACACGCGCAACATCATCCTCGCGCGTCTGCGATGACGCGAAGACCCCTTTGGCCTGCTGCCACTTGTCGAAGAAGGGCCGCAGGTCGGCGGCCAAATCCTTGATGACCGGCAGGTTCGCAAGCGGGCCGATCTCGAGGCGGCCACCGTCGGCGACGGTCGTGACATGCGTGCGGCAGGTCCAGCGCGGCCGGCCGTTCACGGTCATGGCGCAGGAGCCGCACATGCCGACCCGGCAGGCGAAGCGGTAGGACAGCGTCGGGTCGAGGTGACGTTGCACGAACGTGACGACGTCGAGCACGGTCTGATTTTCGCGCAAGGGAACCTTGTATGTCTCGTAGCGCCCTTCTTGCACGCCGCGCCAAAGCGAGACGGTTAGCTCGGGTGGTGAATCGGACATCGTTTCCTTCGCCTCGATACGCCAACTGTATCAAGCGCAGATCATAACCAAAAGCTTCTCGGTGAAAGCCGCTCCGCTCCTTCGCACGAAGAGAGGAAAATCAAGCCAAGTACAGGGGGAACTTTCGGCGCGACGACCGATAGAGCGTAAGGCGGGATTTCGCAAGCTGGAGTCATTCGGCACGAGGATCATTGGCACCGCCAGCCACAGTCACTAACATCGGCGCTGGTCGTTGTGCTGCAAGAGTAAGGAGAGATGTGATGAACGTGGTCCGCCAACCGCAACCGGTTCTGGACAAGCGTGGGGAGCCGCATGTGCGCCGGTTCGAGGAGCAGCGCTGGCTCATCGACAACATCATCCGCGCCAACGGCATCGACTGGGACCAGCCACGCTCGCTCTATCTCAACGCTCCTTGCGGCATCGAAGCTACCCCCGATTTCGCCGGCATCCGTGAGCGCGTCAAGAAGATGGCCGACATCGGACCCGCCTTCGAGGCAGTTGCGCGCCGGCGCGAGGCCAAGGCGAAAGCGGCCGAGGAGGCCGATCGCAAGGTGACGGCGCGCGACAACTACTTCATGGCGGCCATCCATTGGGGCGCCGCGCAATGGCCTTACGATCAGAACAATGAAACCAATATCGCCTATAACAACAAGAAGCGCGAATGCTACGGCAAATACGCAGCGCTCGCGGATCACCACGTCGAGGCAGTTTGGGTGCCGTTCCGCGACAAGGCAATTCCGGCTTGGTTTCATCTGCCGCCGGGCTATAGCGGCGGACACATCCCGGCGGTGATCGCCGTTCCCGGGATGGACAGTTTCAAGGAAGGCCAGGTCGCGCTTTACGGCGATCGGTTCCTCAATCGTGGAGTGGCGGTGCTCGCGATCGACGGTCCGGGCCAATACGAGGCGCCGCTGACCGGCTTGTACTTCTCGGTGGAGAACTGGATGGCGGCGGGCAAGCCGCTCGTCGATTGGCTCGCCGCACGGACGGAGATCGATCCCGAGCGCATCGGATGCTCCGGCACGAGCTTCGGCACGTTCTTCGGCACTATTCTCACTGCCCACGAGCCGCGCATACGCGCGTTTGCCGCCATGTCGGTGTGCCACGAACCCGGCTGCCACACGATCTTTCAGGAGGCCTCACCAACGTTCAAGAAGCGGTTCATGTACATGTCGGGCATCACTGCGGAGGACGAGTTCGACCGCTTCCGCAAAAGCATGACCTGGGAAGGCCACGCCGACAAAATTCGAGTGCCCTTTCTGGTCGTTGCCGGCGAATGCGAAGAGCTCAGCCCCATCGAGCATTCCGAACGGCTCATCAAAACAGTCAAAGGTCCAAAGCAGATGGTGGTCTACCAGGAATCGCGGCACTCGGTCGGCAACGTGCCTGCCGCCAATCTCGGGCCGTTCCCGCCGATTCTGGTCGCGGATTGGGTGGCTGAGCGACTCGCTGGCAAGCCGTTCACAAACGAGCACTGGTTCGTGCGCTCGAACGGGCAGATCGACAAATCACCGCTATAGGTCGGTGCGAACGCGAGCAACCGAAAGGCCCGTCATGGCCGGCTTTGACGGGCAAATGCATCAACTTCGGTAAAGGCCGCGTGGCCCGCTAGGCGATGACATTTGCCTTGGTAAGAAAGCCCCACACGTCGACGACCGGTTTGCCGGCAAAGTCGAGGTCGCGATAGGCGGAATGCGGCGCGCACAGGATGAGGAGGTCGCTGCGCCGTATCACATCGTCGAGAGGGACAAGGTCGCGGTCGGTGGTCACGAATGGATCGGTGGTGAGCACCGCCTCAGCCAAGCTCGCGAGCGCCTTTTTGAACTTATAGCTCAGCGAGGCGCGAGTATCGTCGATGTCCGCCTTGAATGCCATGCCGAGCAGTCCGATTGTCATCCGCGAAAGATCATAGCGCCCGCGCAGGTCATCGCAGACGTGGAGCACCAGGCCTTCGTTGACGAGCATGGCGGCATTGCCGAGACTGAACTGATTCTGGGCAAAAGCGGCAAGCTGCATCGTGTCCTTCATCAGGCATGGACCTGCCGCGAGCCCGGGGCTCGGAATGCCGCGGGCGCGCGGATAGTTTCGCTTCATCGCGTCGTAGACCTTGCGAAAATCCAGCCCCGCCGACTTGGTGATCAAGTAGAACTGGTTCGCGGTCGCGAACTCGATGTAGCGGTAGGCGTTGCTGAACAGCTTGGCGAATTCCGCCTCGCGCGGCTGCACGACGATGAGCTCGGGGGCGATCGCCGAGAACAATTTCGCGGCCTCCTCTTCGGCCGCTGCCGTCGTGCCGCTGACGATTTGCGGCGTTTCCTTGAGCTCCCTGATGCCGTGTCCCTGCACCATGCGCTCCGGGCAGAACGCAACCTTGAGATCGCGGTTTTTGCGCCGCAGATATGCATCGAGCCAATCGGTCGTGCCGGGGAACACGGTCGAGCGCAGCACCAGGAGTTGTCCGTCGGCGAGATGCGGCAGTAGCGCGTCAATGCAGTCCTGCACCACCTGGCGGACCGGATTGAGAAACTCATCGATCGGCGTGCCGATGGTGATGATGACGGGACCGGCCGGGAAAATATCGGCTGGCGAAGAGGTGAAAACGAGCCGGTTGCGCTTGAGCGCGCCCAGCAGCAACTCTTCGCCTCCGTGTTCGATGAACGGCAGGCGCCCCGATTGCAGGGTGGTGAGCGCGGCTCGATTGATATCGTGCACGTTAACGCGATAGCCGACTTCCGCGAACGCCAGCACGAGCGGGATACCAACATGACCCGCGCCTCCGACAACGGTCAGATCGCCGGCATCGAGGCGCGCCGGCATCGCGGCAGTTGGCTCGCTGGCGGCAATATTCACGCACATGCTCCAAGGCTCGGCGCCAAGAGAAAGTGGCGGCGATTTTTGCGAGTGATAGCCCAGCACGCGTTGCAATACAAAGGCTTCGCGCGCCCAGGGTTAAAGCTCGCGTGGAACCGGCAAGGGCGTGATGAGCTTGCCTCGATAGCCTTTCTGCCGCAGCTTCGGCGCAAGCTCGTCGGCAATGTGCCAGGAGAAAATGATGGCGCATTCGGGCTGGTCGGAAAACAGCCGGCTTTCCTCCACCACCGGGATGCCCGTTCCCGGCATGCATTTGCCAACCTTGAGCGAGCCCGCAATCTCGCAAACGTAGTCGACGATGGCCTCGTCCAGCCCGAGATAATTGACCAGCGTTGAGGCGCGCGAGGGCGCGCTGATCCCACAGATCCGGGCGCCCTTCTCCTTGAGGTCGCGGATCATGGCCAAAAGTCTCAGCTTCGAGAGCATCACATCGTTGCGAAAGGCTTTCAGCCGCGCGAGCATCGTCTCCCCGCGCGGCTCCGCGGCAAGCATTTTCGCGACACTGCCGTTGACGGGCCGCGTGCCCTGCCGGCCCGCATAGACGCGGATCGATCCGCCATGGGTCGGAATGGAACGCGCGTGAAAGACTTCGAGCCCGTGCATCTTGAGAAGGTTGGCGAGGCTCGTAAGCGAGTAGTAACGCAGGTGCTCGTGATAGATGGTGTCGTATTGCAGCCTTTCCAGCAAGCCAATGAGGTAGTGCGACTCGGAGATGAACACGCCGTCCGGCCCAAGTAGATCGAGAATGGCTTCGACGACAGAATGCACGTCCTCGATATGCGCGAAGCAATTCGCAGCCGTCACGACGCGCGCCTCCCCGTGCTCGCGCTTGACCTCGGCCGCCACCGCCGGGGTGAAGTAGCGCATCAGGGTCGGAATGCCGCAGCTGTTGGCAATCTTGCCGACCTCGGTCGGCTCGATGCCGAGGATACGGTGACTCTTGAAGTTGGAGAGCAGCGTGCCGTCATTCGAGCCGATGTCGATGACCAGATCCTGCGGCTTGAGCTCGAGCATCGCCGATGCTTCGGAATAAAGCTCGGCAAAATTATCGCGCAGCAGTTTGGTGGTACCGCTGGTGTAGGGATACTCGGGCGGGAAGATGATGACGGGATCGACCGCCAAGCCGAGCTGCACCAGCTCGCACTTGGCGCAATACAGAAGGTCGGTCGGAAACCAGGGCTGCTGCCGCGGCACTGCGCCGACGGCAACCATCTGATTCACCGGCGGCATGTAGCCGAGCGAGAGCACCTTGGCGAGCGGCGCATGGCCGCAGACCTGGCAGCACTCCACCGGAACGCTTGCTCCGCTGCCGGCGGCGCGGGCGATTTTTGCGGGAGCCAATTGCATCTCCTTGCCGCTCATGCCGCCGGCGCCATGCTCGCGTGATCCCAGTACCATTTGAGGGTCGGCGGCAATCCTTCGTCGAGCGCAACGCGGGGTCTATAGCCGAGCGCGGCGAGCTTCGAGATATCGGGGCAGCGGCGCCGCGTGCTGCCCTCGAGTACGGCCGAGGGACCGAGCACGATGTCGCGTCCCGCAATTTTGGCTATGCGGCGGGCGAGGTCGGCGATGCTGACCTCTTCCGCGGTGCCGACGTGATAGATGCCGAGGTGCTCGCCTTTTTCCCGAATGATCATGACGCCCCGTACCAGATCGTCGACGTGGCAAAAACTGCGCGTCTCCGCGCCGCTCCCCTGGATCGGGAACGGCACTGCGCCGCTCGCATGCTTGCTCGTCGCGCGTTTGAGCCGCACGGCGAACTGGGGGATCACGTGATCGAATCCCATATCTGGGCCATAAACATTATGTGGCCGAAAGATCAGCACCCGTTCGAAGTGCTTGCGGCCGTGGTTGATGACCATCATCTCGCTGATGATCTTGCCGGCGCCATAGGAGAGGCGCGGATTGAGCGGATCGGGAACCACGAGCGGCGCACTTTCGTCGGTCGGCACGCGCGGCGGCGACTGGTAGACCTCGGAGCTCGAGGCAAGGATCAGCCGCCCGATGCCGTGATGGCGGCAGCCGTCGATGACGTTGACGATGCCTTTGACGCCGACGTCGAGCACGACATCGGGGGCGCTGTAGAATGTCGCCGTGCCATTGATGAAGGCGAGATGGTGCACCTCGTCGATGCCGCGCATGGCGGCATCGACTGCCGCGGCGTCGCGGATATCGCCGCTGACGAACTCGATGTCGTGAGCGACCTCCTGCAGCCGGCGCAGGGCTCCGCGGGAATTGTCGTCGAACACCCGCACCGTCTCGCCCTCACGCACCAGCGCCTTGACCAGGGCCGAACCGACAAAGCCGCTGCCGCCGGTGACCAGAATATGCCGTGGGCTCATCCGTGTGCCGTCTTTGCTTTTTCCTGACGCCCGCATAGCACATCGATGGCGTTGGCGGGACACCCGGATGGGGGCCGTACAGATGGCTTGAAATGGGATAGGCTTGCGCGGCAGACCATCAGCGATGGTCTCTAATGAAACTCGCCCACCGCGCGGCATCCGGCTTCCACTCGAACGTAGGCTTCTTTTCGGCGCCGGGAGCGCGTCGTTGTGTTGATAATCATGAATGCATCGGCGATCGCGTAGTCAGCGGCGCCCGTTCCCGCCGTGGCGAGCAAAGACTAGCGCCGCCTCGTCAGCGCGCCGCCCGCTTGCGGCGCGCATGAGCAGCCACAGCGCAATGGAGACGTTCAGCAGGTTCCAGATCAGGCCGTTGACAAAGGCGGCGCGATAAGAGCCGGTCATATCGAACAGTGCGCTGGACATCCAGCCGCCGAGCGCCATGCCGAATAACGTCGCCATCAGCACGATCCCAAGCCGCGTTCCCGCCTCCTGGGGCGAGAAATACTGGCGCACGATGATGGCATACATCGGCACGATCCCACCCTGGAACAGGCCGAACAGCGCCGAAACCACGTAGAGCGACGCCAAGCCATCGAAGAGAAGATAAAGTAACAGCGCTACGCCCTGCAGCGCGGAGCCCAGAACGAGCGTCGCCACGCCACCGATGCGATCGGCGACAAAACCCGACCCGATGCGGCTGAAGATGCCGAAGCCCAGCATCAACGACAGCATCTCGGCGCCGCGGGCAACGCCGTAGCCGAGATCCCCGCAGTAGGCGACGATATGGACTTGCGGCATCGCCATCGCCACGCAACAGGCGACACCCGCGACGCACAACACCGCCTGCAGCGCGTTGGCGGAGAGCTCCGGCCCACGCTGCGCCGCTGCGATCAATGCATCCGCCACTGCACCACCATCGCTCGGGGCGCGTCGTCGCAGCATCGGCAAAAACAGCAGCATGAGGAGCGGACACAACGCGCCGATCCCGATGTGGGTCGCCCGCCAGCCCTCCGCGGTGACCAAATGCTGCAGCAGCGGCGGCCAGATTGCGCCGCCGATATAGTTGCCGCTGGACACAATGGCGACAGCAATACCGCGGTGACGGGTGAACCATTGCGATGCATCCGCCATCAACGGACCGAAGGTCGCGGAGGTGCCGACCCCGATCAGGAGGTGCGCGAGCGCAAACAGGATGAGATTGGGGGCAAATCCGGCGGCGATGTAGCCGGTGCCGAGCGCGCTCACGCCGCACAGCACGGGGGCCAGGACGCCGAATCGGTCGGTGAGTTTCCCCATCACCACACCGCCCAACGCAAAGCCGATCATCGCAAGGGTGAACGGCAGCGAAGCGTCGCCGCGGGCGACGCCGAACGCCGCCTGAACTGGGGCCAGCACGACTGGCACCGACCACGTGCCGACGCTTCCGATGCTGGAGAGCACCACGGCGGCAGTCAACCGCAGCCAGGCGTAAGGCGTTTCGACGCCGGCGTGAACCGTTCGGAATATTGGCATGCTGTGGGCGTTTTCCCCGCCGCTTCTTTTGATCGGCGTCCTCTCGCGCTTTCCTTGCCAAGCCGCTCGAGTCCGAGCAACTCCGATTTGACGCAAAGTTGGCCGCTCTCGTGCATAGCTGCTGCGCGCCCCGACCAATAGCGGCCGCTTTTCGAATTGCGTCTTGCGGGATTGCAGCCAAGGCTCGAAGATCACGAGCCTGCCGGCTCGGATCGCGGGGAGGAAATGTCGCAACCAACGGCCTTGCGTCTCGCGCTGTCCAGCCATCGCGCGCCGGTCGATTATGATCGTGCACCGACCTATTCCGGCATGATCGCGGAGAAGGACGTGCTCGTGCCGATGCGCGACGGCGTCAAGATTGCGATCGACATCTATCGTCCCGAAACGGCGGACAGGCTACCGGCGCTGCTCGCCTTCTCGATCCACAACAAGGACCTGCAGGGGCCGGAACCCGCTCAGGCCTCGTTGACGCATCCGGCGTGGTCGATGTTGTGGACCGGCCCGGCCGAGGCCGGTGACACGCGCTTTTTCGTCTCTCGCGGCTACGTGCACGTGATCGGCAATCCGCGCGGCATCGGCAAATCGGAGAGCGGCGGCTCGCGCGCCTTCGACAGCTATGACCTCATCGAATGGATCGCGGCGCAGCCGTGGTGCGACGGCAATGTCGGCATGGTCGGCATTTCCGGCTTCGGCGCCGAGCAGTTCATGGCTGCGAAGCTCAACCCGCCGCATCTGAAAGCGATTTTCCCATTCGATCCGCGCGGCGCCTATGGCGAAGCCGGCGGCTTCCGGGACGAATATCCCGGCGGCGTGATCCATCTCTTTCGCTTTCTGCTGCAGGTTTATGCCTCGGCCCATCAACACAAAGGACAACCGAAGCCGTTGCCGCCCGAACGGGAAAAGTTGTGGCAGGAGGCGATCGCCAATCCCGATTACAAGATGTATCCGCACGTCTACAACGTGCTTGCGCTCAAGGGCCAACACTTTCCGGTCTTTTTCGACATTCTCATCGATCCGTACGACAAGGGAGAGGCGGTCGAAAAGAGCGAAGCGGAATTCTCGAACATAAACGTGCCGACCTACACCGGCTCGGGCTGGTACGGCTACACGTATAAGACGCATCTCAACGGGGCGCAGAACTGGTTTCGCAACCTCAAGGCTGCGCACAAGAGGCTGCTCCTTGCCGGCCCTGCCCATCTCGACCGGCCGGTCAAGGCGTTCCACAACGAAATGCTGCGCTGGTACGACCAGTGGCTCAAAGGAATCGACACCGCAATTTTAAACGAGCCGCCGGTGCGATTCTGGGTGATGGGCGCCAATGAATGGCGCAGCGCCAGCGATTGGCCGCCGCCGGAGACACAGTGGATCAAGTTTTATCTGCGCGGCTGGGAGCGGCTCAGCAGCGAGCCCTTTGTGCCGTCGAGCGCAGACGATTACCAGGCGCCAGATGCCTTCGCACAAATGCCGGCAAGCCAAACGAACCGCATTGCAAAGCTGCGCTATCTGAGCGAGCCGTTGGCGCAAGATGTCACCATCGCCGGCCCGAGCGTGCTTCATCTCTACGCGGCGATCGACCAGGACGACACCAACTGGATCGTCATCCTCAAGGACGTCGGTCCGGACGTCGGCGTGCAGACCGCGCGCGACGGCGAGCGCGACATCTCAGAGCTGCCCGAACGCGAGCTCACGCGCGGCTGGCTCAAGGCGTCCCACCGCGCGGTCGACCCGAGACGATCGCTGCCCGGCCGGCCGTGGCATCCGCTCACGCGCGCGGCTCGCAAACCGGTCGTCCCCGGCGAGATCAACGAATACGCTATCGAGATCATGGCCACCGCGAATGAGTTCAAACGGGGCCACCGTATCTGCGTTGAAATTGCGAGCCTCGACATCGCAACCGGCGTCGGCGGCGCCACGAATGTGGAATACATTCCCTACCACATCTGCAGCAGCAAGACCGTGCTGCACAAGATCTATCATGATCCCGAGCATCCCTCGCACCTCTTGCTGCCGGTCATTTCTACTGCGTGAGATGCGACCCACAACCCGACGAGGAGCCACCATGTCCGAAATTACGATCGCGAACCCCGACGCGCTGGGCAAGCCGCTTGGTCAATATTCGCAGATCGCGCGCGTCAAGGCATCCGAGTTGCTGTTCATCGCCGGGCAGGTGGCAACCGATTCCAGCGGCAAGGTTGTCGGCGCGGACGACTTCGATGCACAATGCCGGCAGGTCTTCAGCAATATCGAGGCCGCGCTCAAATCGCAGGGCGCAAGTTTTGCCAACGTGGTCGAGTTCACGACCTACCTCGTCCATTCGCAGGACATCGCGAAGTTCATGGCCTATCGGCTGCGTGAGTTTCCCCGACTGTTTCCGCGCGGCGCCTATCCGCCCAACACGCTGCTGATCGTGGACCGCCTCGTACAGGAGCTGTTCCTCATCGAGGTCAAGACCGCCGCTGCACTGTGACACTCTGCGAGACAATAGCGATGCCGATTCATCTCGAACCCGGGCCCGACAATGTGCATTGGGGATATTTCGACGCTCGGCTGCCGCCGCGAGTGACTATCGACAGCGGCGAGCGATTGACCATCTCCAGCGTCTCGGGCGGCCCCGAGCTGATGCCGCCGGCGCCGCTCAAAGTGCCGCCCGCGCTTCCCGCCATTCATCAAAAGGTGGCGCGCCAGCTGGGGCCGCATATCCTGACCGGACCGGTTGCGATAAAGGGCGCGCAACCCGGGCAAGTGCTCCAGGTCGACATCGAGTCGATCGAGGTGTTCTACGACTGGGGCTACAACTCCGTGCGCCCGCTTGCCGGCGCTTTGCCCGACGATTTCGCCGAGAACCGCCACATCCACATCGTGCTCGACCGGGCGCGCAAGTGCTGGCGGCTCCCGTGGGGCCAGGAGGTTCCGCTGGCGCCGTTTTTCGGCGTGATGGGCACCGCGCCCCCGCCCGCCTGGGGCATGATCTCGACCGCGCCCCCGCGCAAGAACGGCGGCAATCTCGATAACAAAGAGCTCGTCGCCGGCACCACGCTTTATCTGCCCATCTTCGTTCCCGGTGCGCTGTTCTCCGTTGGCGATGGGCACGGCGTTCAGGGCGACGGCGAGGTGTGCGTCACGGCCGTTGAGACGGGATTGAGCGGCACCTTCCGGCTCACGCTGCGCGACGACATGCGGCTTGAATGGCCGATGGCCGAAACGCCGATGCACGTGATCACGATGGCATTCGACCCCGATCTCGACGATTGCGTCGTGATTGCGCTGCGACAGATGCTCGACCTCATTTGCACGCGTACGGGCCTCGACCGCTATCAAGCTTATTCATTGGCGAGCCTCGCCGCCGATGTGCGGGTGACGCAGGTGGTCAACGGCAACAAAGGCATCCACGTGATGCTGCCCAAGCGTTATCTCACGCGCGGAAAGGTCGAATAGGCGAGAGGCTCTGAGCGGCCGCTCGTGACGGCAGCTCAATCCGTGCCGAGTTTGATGACGTCGGCGACCTTGTTGTCCTTGGGGTCGACGATCACGATTTGCTGCGCGGTGAGGAAGAATCTGTGGCTCTTCACCTGCGGCACTTTCTGAGCCACGTCGCTCGGCATCGGCCGCGGGTTGATGCCTTGGGGGATGGGATCGCCAATTTCTGTCTTGACGTCGGCGGCGTCGGCCTTCATGTCTTTGACGAGTTCCCTGATGGTATGACGCTGCTCCAGCGTCAGGTTGAGCTTCGGCGCAGGCGCCAGCACATCTTGCGGCTGTTGCGGCGTCGTCTGCGCCGGCACGGCCGAGCCGATGCACGACAACATCAATGCGAGCCCAGCGGTGATCCACGCCTTGCGCATCGAATCCTCCTGAATCGCCCGCATTGGCAGCACCAGCGTCAAAATCGCCCGTGTCGGCGGCACCTGATTTAATTGAACTTTTTCGTAATGGAATAGTTCCAGGCTAATCGCGCTCCCCCGGCGGACATCGAGTTCCGGCATGGAGCGTTCCCATATTGCTCTCGATACCCCATATTTAGCAGCAGCAAGCCAGCTCACCCGGCCCGGATAACGAGAGGTCAGAAACCTGATCAAAAAGAACGCGTGATCATGAGTAGAGCATTCGTCAAAGACTTGGAGGACGCGGTCGAGGAGTTGCCAGATCGGCCCATTTCTCCGCATCCCAATCTCGTGACTGCCGAGGGGCTTGCGCGCATCGAGGCCGAGGTTGCGCGCCTGCAGCAAGAGCACGCCGCCGCGCACGCAGCGAACGACCGCGCCGCGCTGGCGCGCGCGGCGCGCGACCTGCGCTACTGGACCGCCCGGCGAGCGAGCGCGCAGCTCGTCCCTGAACCCAGCGATCGCAGCAAAGTGCATTTCGGCGCGACAGTGAGCATTGTGCGCGACGGCGGCCGCCGTCAGACCTTCCGCATCGTCGGCGAGGACGAGGCCGATCCTGCGCACGGGACACTCTCGCACGTCTCGCCGCTGGCGCGCGCGTTGTTCGGAAAAGAAGTCGGCGACACGGTAGAGGTCGCGAACTCGCAGGCCGAGATCGTCGAGATCGCTTGAGGCGGAACGCGCGCGCTCAAGGTTTGCCGGACCACGCCTTAAAATCCGCCTCCGACACATTCGGCAATTTCTTGAGGAAGGCGACGATTGTCCAGATTTCCTGGTCCGGCACCTCGACCAGACCGAAACTCGGCATGCCGGTCATGTGAATGCCGTTCCTGACGACCCAGAACAGATCTTGCGGCCTGCGATCGTTGACGAGGTCCTTGAGATCGGGCGGATCGGGACGCAGGCCTTCGGAGAATTTGGCCCAATTGACGCCGGGCGCGCCGTGGCAATTGACGCAGCCGCGCTCGGAAAACGCACGCGCGCCGGCCTGCACCATCGAAGGATCCTCGAGCGATCCTGAAGGCATCTCCGTCGCATGGCGCCTGATCGAAGCCAAGCGGATCTGGGCGAGCGCCCATTTGACCGAGGGCGGATCGTCGACTGTCGCAGCAACGCTGTAGAAACCGCCGAAGAAAAACACCGCGCCGGCGATCGCCGCGAGTATGGCGAGAACTCCGATCAATGCCAGGAGGGTTTTCATGCGCAACTCCACGAGCCCCGTTGTGGCAATCCTAGCGCGGCCAGCGCAAAAAGAAACGGCCGCGCCGGCAATGCGCGATGCCGGACATTGCGTCTGCTCGGTTGAACGTTGCTGTGCCTAACGGCCTGACAGCGGTTCCCACTCGCTTTCGGTGACACGCGGCGGCCTTTGTGAGCATCGCCGCGATCCGCTAAGCTCCCGCGTTCAAGCGCAAACGGTATGAGCGGCAAGGGAGGTCACAATGGCAAAAGCGTATTGGATCGCGTTCTATCGATCAATTTCCAATCCGGATGCGTTGGCGGCCTACGCCAAGCTCGCGGGACCTGCAATCGCCGCCGCCGGCGGGCGTTTTCTGGCGCGCGGCAACGCCGCAAAAGCCTATGAGTCGGGAGTTGCCCAGCGTGTGGTCGTAATCGAGTTCGACAGCATCGATAAAGCCGTGGCCGCGCATGATAGCGAGGGCTATCAGGCGGCGCTGAAAGTGTTCGGCAAAGCAGCCGATCGCGACCTGCGCATCGTCGAGGGTCTGGCTTAGGCGATATGCGCTGATCCGTCATTGCCCCGCATGTGACCTCAGCGCAGGTGAGGTGATCCGGATATTCCTGGAGAGGCGCGATGGCGTTAAGCGCGGCAAGCATCTGCAACTTCGGCTGGAGGGCGGGCGACTTCAAGCTCAAAGGCGTGGACGGCAAGATCTATACGCTCGCCGACGTGCGCGGTCGCAAGGGCACCCTCATCGTCTTCATCTGCAATCATTGTCCTTATGTGCGGGCGGTGATCGAGCGCTTGGTGACGGAAGCGAATGCGCTCAAAGACATCGGTATCGGCACGATCGCGATCATGCCCAACGATACCAAATCTTATCCCGAGGACTCCTTCGACAACATGAAGCGGTTCGCGCAGGAGCACAACTTCGCCTTCCCCTACGTAATCGACGAGACGCAAGAGGTCGCGCGCGCTTACGCCGCGCAATGCACTCCCGATTTCTTCGGATTCAACAGCAATGACGAGCTGCAATATCGTGGCCGGCTCGACGCCTCGCGTACGCGCCTCGTGCCGGGCGCGCGACGCGAGCTGTTCGAGGCGATGACGCAAGTGGCAGAGACCGGCCGTGGCCCGCTGGAGCAGACCGCGAGCATGGGATGCTCGATCAAGTGGCGGGATTAGAGCGATGATCAGAAACTTCCACGTGCTCTATGTCGGACAGATCGAGCTCGACAACATCGGCCGGTCCGGCACGCCCGCTAATGAACGACGCTACTCCGCCGAACGGTTGC